>PBWY01000017.1 GCA_002727395.1 Rhodospirillales bacterium
ACAGACTACTTGTGGGAGTATTTGCTCGGGAGTGGGTGGAGCCGATGGCAAAAGTTTTGGGTAAACTAGGTGCAGATCGCGCCTGGGTAGTTCATGGATCAGATGGTCTTGATGAGCTTACTACTACAGGACCATCCTATGTCGCTGCTCTTGAAAATGGTAAGGTAACCAATTTTATTGTATCCCCATCTGAGGCTGGTATACCGAATTCGAAACCAGAAGATTTAAAGGGCGGTGATACCAAAGAAAATGCAAAGGCAATGATGGCAATGCTAGATGGAGAAAAAGGTCCATTTCGGGATGTAGTGACCTATACAGCGGGAGCAGGACTGATAGTTGCTAACAAAGCCAAAAACCTTGAGGAAGGAGCTCAGATAGCTGCTACTGCAATTGATAATGGAAAGGCCAAGATGGCCTTAGAAAAATTAATAAAAATAACCAACGAATAACCGCTGATCACATTGTAAGACTTATGAATAATGCGCTAACTAATATTTGTGATAATAAAAGGAAACACATCGCTATAAATGAAAGTCGTCACCCTTTAAGTGAAATTAAGCAACTATGTAAATCCATAGAGCCACCACGGGGGTTTTTAAATGCTTTAAAAAATCACTCAAAGGAAGGTTATGGTCTTATTGCAGAAATAAAGCGTTCCTCTCCTAGTAAGGGGCTAATTCGAAAAGATTTTGATCCTAAGTCACTTTCCATGGCTTATCATGCCGGAGGAGCTACTTGTATATCCGTACTCACCGACGAGCTATATTTTGGCGGAAAAGACCGACATTTATGTGAAGCAAAAAAAGCAGTCAAGATCCCAATATTGAGAAAAGATTTCATGCTGGAGCCTTATCAAATTCATGAATCCCGCGCACTAGGAGCAGACTGCATTTTACTTATAATGGCTGCCCTCTCAAAAAATAAATCAATGGAATTGGAGCGTATAGCAAATTCTTATGGCATGGACGTACTGATCGAGGTCCATAATGAAGAAGAACTAGAACAGGCTTTAGAACTGAGCTCTCCTTTGATCGGGATTAATAACAGGAACCTTAAAACGTTAGAGACAGATACCTCTAATACAAAAAATCTTTCCAAATTAGTCCCCGAAGAAAAACTTATTGTTTCGGAAAGTGGTTTAAATACACCAGAAGACCTCGCCGAGATGGCAACAATTGGGGTAAGGTGTTTCCTAATTGGAGAATCACTGATGCGAAAAAAAGACGTATCTGTCGCAGTTAAAAATTTGTTAGATGACCCTTTAAAGGGCTCATTATAAAGGAATAAGAACTTGAAAAACAAGATAGTTCTGAGCCACCTCGATGAAGATGGTAGCGCGGTAATGGTTGATGTATCTGATAAAGAGGTAACCAGCAGGATAGCAACAGCGGCGGGAAGAGTTACCATGCAACCGCACACCATGCAATTAATTAAGGAAGGCGGTTTAAAAAAAGGTGATGTAGTGTCGGTTGCGCGGCTAGCGGGTATATTTGGTGCTAAACATACCCCGCAGCTTATTCCTCTTTGTCATCCACTTACTTTACAAAATATCGAAATTGAACTCGATTTAGATAATTCAGACTGCGCCATCAATATAAAAGCAACATGCAAGGTCATGGGACAAACTGGTGTTGAGATGGAAGCTCTCACTGCCGTTTCGGTTGCAGCGCTGACGATCTATGATATGTGCAAAGCTGTAGACCGAACAATGGAATTAACAAATATTCACCTCGTTGCTAAATCAGGAGGAAAATCTCCTGACTTCAATATCAATGAGAATTGAGAAATGATCCCCGTCCTCGAAGCGAAAAAGAGAATAATATCAACAATAGAGCTTATGCCCGCTGAACAAGTACCTCTCCAAGCTAGCTTTGGCCGGGTACTGGCCACTGATGTATCTGCTAGAAGAACCCAACCTCCATACGCAGTCTCATCAATGGACGGTTATGCCGTTCGAGCTAAGGATGTTTCCTCGAAACCTTATAAATTAAAAATAATAGGACATCTGCCCGCGGGACAATCTTTTGAAGGAAAGATAAACAAAAATGAAGCGGTAAGAATATTTACCGGAGCAAAAATTCCTGAGGGAGCAGATGCGGTTATCATTCAGGAAAATACTAAATGTGATGATAGCTCGGTAACTGTTACAAACGGCAAAATTAATGTCGGACAATTCATAAGACCGCCAGGATTGGATTTTAAAAAAGGAGATATCCTTCTAAAAGCTGGACGAGTTTTAACAGCTAGAGATATAGGTTTAGCCGCAGGAATGAATGTTTCCTGGCTAACAGTACGACGAAAACCAAGAATTGCATTATTGGCTACAGGTGATGAAATCGCTATGCCTGGACAGGAACTAGGGCCTAACCAAATAGTGAGTTCAAATGGACCGGCCCTAAATGGTTTTATCCTTGCACTCGGCGGTATTCCCATAGATTTAGGCATTGCGCCCGACTCTAGAGATGGCCTTCTAAAGATGGCGGAGGGCGCCAAAGGTACAGATATGTTAATCACCTGTGGTGGCGCTTCCGTGGGAGAACATGACCTTGTTAAAAGTGTTTTAAGCGAAATTGGGCTGAAAATTGAATTTTGGCGAATAGCAATGAGACCCGGCAAACCCCTTATTTATGGAAAAATTGGAAAAACAAAAATGCTGGGATTACCAGGAAATCCTGTCTCCGCTCTTGTCTGTGCTACTATATTTCTACGACCCGCTATAAATGCAATGCTTGGAATAAGAGACGGTGAGCCCGAGTTAGAGTACGCAAACCTTACTGCAGTGCTTCCAGAAAATGATGAGCGTGAAGATTATTTACGGGGTATTTTAGAAAGAAAAGGTGACGGCTCATTGCATGTTACACCCCTAGAGAAACAAGACAGCTCGGTATTTTCTGGTCTAGCAAAGGCAAACGCACTTATTGTTAGAGAACCCTTTGCACCAAAGGCTAATGTCGGGAACCCAGTCATTATCCTAAGGCTTGGCGGTGGAAACCTCAGTATCTGATTCGATAATAACTCACTTTTAATATTGACCAACCTATAGAACTTAACTAGAACGTTTTTTAAATGTTTCTATTTTGTTCTTTTAATGCTTATAGGATCTAAGAAAATATAAAAAAGGTGATTTAATGTTAACAAAAAAACAATTTGAATTACTTAAATTTTTAAATAATAAAATAAAAACGAATGGTATCTCGCCTTCTTTCGAAGAAATGAAAGAGGCGGTTGGACTTAAATCCAAATCCGGTATCCACAGACTCATTAAAAGTTTAGAAGAAAGGGGTTTTATTAAACGCCTCCCTCATCGTGCAAGAGCATTAGAAATAATTAACCTACCTGACAACATTGACCAACCAATTAAGCTCAAACAGGAATTCAAACCAAATGTCATTGAAGGAGGTCTTAAAGAAACATTAGAAACAAAAACTAATGCATCCATTAAACAAATTCCGCTTTATGGGAAAATTGCGGCTGGACTGCCAATAGATGCCGTTCGGGATGACACAAATATGATCGATATTCCGGCATCTATGTTAGGAGAAGGAGAACATTACGCATTGAAAGTAGAAGGGGATTCTATGATCGATGCAGGTATTTTCGATGGTGATCTAGCAATAATTAGAAGATCTGAGACAGCCAATAATGGTGAAGTTGTTGTCGCTCTAATTGATGAAAATGAAGTTACCCTAAAACGGATGCATAGAAAGGGAAAAACGGTTGCACTAGAAGCAGCTAACAAAGTTTATGAAACAAAAATTTTTGGACCTGACAGAGTTAAAGTGCAGGGGCAATTAAAAGCTATTTTCCGACAGTATTCTTAAACAATTAGACCCTCTAGTCTGCTCATTCTTCTTCCGAGATTCTAAAAATATATACAAACTATTAATAATATATAAATTCTATTATGATCTCCTAGTAATATTTTATAACGTCGATTTTATACTATGAATGTTGTAACTAGGTTTGCTCCCTCTCCGACTGGTTTTCTGCATATTGGTGGAGTAAGGACCGCACTTTTTAACCTGCTATTTGCAAGACATCATGGCGGTAAATATTTACTCAGAATAGAGGACACAGATAAAAAACGCGCGGTTAAGGATGCAATAGATGCAATCTTAGATGGTTTAAACTGGCTTAATCTCAATTCAGACGAGAAACCAGTGTTTCAATCAAATAATAGAGAACGACATCAACGTGTTGCCACTGAACTACTTTCTGCTGGATTGGCTTATCATTGCTACTGCTCACAAGAAGAATTGCTTAAAATGCGTGAAAATGCTCGTGTATCAGGTACAAGCCGTCTGTACGATGGTAAGTGGCGGAATAAAGACCCCGCCGAAGCTCCAAGAGATGTTGCCCCAGTCCTTCGTTTTAAAACACCTACTAACGGTACAACGAAAATTAACGACCTCGTTCAGGGACCCGTTAATGTATCTAATGAACAACTTGATGACATGATATTGTTGCGTGCAGATGGTACTCCGACATACCTACTTTCAGCGGTCGTTGACGACCATGACATGGGAGTAACTCATATAATAAGAGGGGATGACCACCTTACAAATGCATTCAGGCAAATCCAACTATTTAAGGCATTAAAATGGGATACTCCTATTTTTGGACACATCCCCCTTATTCACGGTCCGGAGGGTGGTAAACTATCCAAAAGACATGGCGCCCTAGGGATAGATCACTACAAGAAACAAGGATATTTACCCGACGCTCTTGTTAATTATCTTATGCGGCTCGGCTGGAGTCACGGCAACGATGAAATCTTTACATTAGCACAGGCTATTAAATGGTTTGATATTAGTAATGTAGGAAAAGGACCCTCTCGTATAGATTTTAATAAATTGGATTCAATAAATTCCCACTATATCAAGGAAGCCGATGATGAAATACTCGTAGGTTTGATAAAAGAAGCAGTAATTGAAAAATTGAATCTTTCCGAGTGTAGTAACATTGAACAACGGCTAACTGATGCGATGCCAGGGTTAAAGCTTCGCGCAAAAAATTTAATGGAACTTATTGATTCTTCACTGTTTTATTTTAAAAAAGGACCTTTAAGTTTTGATAAGAAGGCTTTACTTATTTTAGACAAGGTCGCCAAAGAAAGATTGAAAAAATTAACAAGTTCACTCGAAAAAATTTACCCATGGAACCCTGAAATTATACAGTCCACACTTAAAGATTTTTCAAAGAATGAAGAAATAAATCTAGGAGAAATAGCGCAACCATTGCGTGCCGCGCTCACCGGAACAACAATTTCACCGAGTATTTTTGAGGTAGCGTCCATATTAGGTAAGGAAGAAACGATGGCGCGCATAAAAGATATTTTAAACAATTAGCTTCAAACAATTGAAATACCTTTATTTATCGGTTATTTTTCCCAATCTCCATTAGGTGTTTAATTGACGGCTACCTATCACGGTTGGCCAAGAAGGATAGACTGAATGAGTCAGAAAAACTCCGCAGCGGCAAAGGAATCAAATAAAAACGTTAAGGTTATTGATAACGTTTCAGGGAAAGAAAGCAACTTTCCAATTTTAACAGGCACGGAAGGGGCCCCGGTTATCGATATAAGAAAACTATATGCTGAAACCGGCTACTTCACCTATGATCCAGGGTTCATAGCAACCGGAAGTTGTGAATCTAAAATTACCTATATTGATGGAGACAAAGGAATACTGCTCCACCGTGGTTACCCCATAGAGCAACTCGCTGAAAACAGTGACTTTTTAGAGGTATGCTATTTGCTCCTCTATGGAGAACTGCCAAAACAGAACCAAAAAACGGAATTTGATCGCGCTATTACCCTGCACACCATGTTGCATGAACAAATTACTAATTTTTACCGAGGCTTCCGGAGAGATGCACATCCAATGGCTATCATGTGTGGAGTGGTTGGAGCGCTTTCCGCCTTTTATCATGATAGTACGGACATAGCAGACCCTCATCAACGAATGGTGGCCTCCTACCGTATGGTTGCAAAAATGCCTACAATTGCGGGTTGGGCATATAAATATTCATTGGGGCAACCATTTGTATACCCTCGAAACGACCTGGAATTTTCTGAAAATTTTCTTCATATGATGTTTGCTACACCATGCGAGGAATACAAAATTAATCCTGTAATAGCGAAAGCTATGGACCGAATTCTTATATTACACGCGGATCACGAACAGAATGCTTCTACGTCAACTGTTCGACTTGCAGGTTCAAGTGGAGCAAATCCATTTGCCTGTATCTCTGCCGGTATTGCAAGCCTCTGGGGACCTGCTCATGGGGGCGCTAACGAAGCCGTTTTAAATATGCTTAATGAAATAGGAAACAAGGATAATATCGCCGACTTTATCAAAAAGGCTAAAGATCCTAATGATCCCTTTCGTATAATGGGTTTTGGTCACCGGGTATATAAAAACTTCGACCCAAGAGCAAAAATCATGAGGGAAACATGCCACTCCGTTCTGGATGAGCTCGACATTCGCGAGGAACCACTTTTAGATCTTGCCATGGAACTCGAACGGATAGCTCTAGAAGATGAATACTTTGTGAGTCGTAAATTATATCCAAATGTAGATTTTTATTCGGGAATTATTTTTCAAGCTTTAGGAATTCCAACAACAATGTTTACCGTACTCTTTGCTGTAGCACGAACTGTAGGTTGGATTGCCCAATGGAATGAGATGATTGAAGATCCTAATCAAAAAATTGGTAGACCTAGACAACTTTATACCGGCTCAGCACAAAGGGATCATGTACCAATTTCAGAGAGGGGTTAGAAAAAGATCGACCCCAATATCAAAAAGGACAGAATAAAAACTCTATTTTACCAGTGATAAAATAGTTTCTGCTGCAGCGTTACTAGGTAATTGTTTTTCTACACGCAATAAATTCAATGCTTTGGTAGCAGCATCTTGTTGATTTTGATAAGCGTTTTTATCAGTAAGTAAATCTTGAAGTGCGGCAGAAAGATTTTTACCTGAACATTTTTCTTGAATAAATTCAGGTGTTACTTCTCGGTCCAATAAAATATTTATAAGGTTAAAATATCTTACCTTTATGAAAAATCTAGCAATCAAAGAAGTAATTGGATTAACTCTGTACGCAATTACGCATGGAACACGAATTAATCCTAATTCTAGAGAAACCGTACCGGATGCAGCTAAAGCGATATTGGATGCTGCCATAGAATCAAACCTGCAATTTTGATTATCAACCAAAGTAACATTGATATCCCAATTTTTAACAATCTTCCAAACTTCATCTTTCAAGATTGGAAGTGTTGGTATAACCACATTTAACTTTGGAAATCTTTGTTTTAATAACAATACTGCCGCACCAAAGGGCTTTAAGTGACGCCGCACCTCTCCCAACCGACTGCCTGGCAACACGCAAATAAGTGGGGCTTTGAAATCAATATTATATTTTTTACGAAAGCTGGCACCATCAATTTTTTGGATATCCGACTCGATCACAGCATGTCCTATGAAGGTAGATGGCAAGCCATTGGGTATAAAGTAGGAAGGCTCGAAGGGCAAAAGTGTTAACAGGTGATCAAATTCTTTTGCAAACTTTTTAACTCTTCCACTCCGCCAAGCCCAAACACTAGGTGCAACGTAGTGAACTTTCTTTGTTTTGATATTGTTTTTGTTCAAACGTTTAAGAACCCTAAGACAAAATCCCGGAGAATCAATTGTGATTAAAACATCTGGTGAAAAACCTTCAACCGCTTTAACTGTAGAAGAAATCAATTGACGTAATTGTAAAATCTTTGGGATGATTTCTGCCAAGCCCATTAAAGAAATGTCGTGAATAGAAAAAAGACTATCCAGCCCCTCTTTCTTCATATTTTCGCCGCCAATGCCTAAAAATTCTACATCTCCTTCCGTTTGATTTTTCAGAGCCGCCATCAACCTTCCTCCTAATAAGTCACCAGAAGGTTCTCCAGCAATCAAGAAAATCCTGATGGCAGCCGATTTCTTATCGATATTGCTAGGGCCAGAACTACTCAAGTCGTTTACCTTTAAATTCCATACACATACAAACCTAACTTATCCGCCAAACGAATAACTTTCTCTTCATCTATTACTAAAACACCTCCAGCTTGAACGGCTATTCCAGAGAGACCGATTTTATAGGCAAGTTCGACTGTTTCAGGCCCAATAGTTGGCATATCTATTCTTAATTCTTGTCCTGGCTTAGGCGCTTTAACCAACACCGAATGATTTCCGTTACTAAGAAAAGGCTTACACCTCAGAAGCATTTCATTTGTACCTTCCGCAGCCTCTATTGCTATTACAATTCCTTCTTCTAAAATCAAGGCTTGGCCTATGTCATTTTCTCCAATTTTACGAATAACGTTTATACCCCTTTGAATATCCTTCAGGTCCCCTGCTGAAGGAGATATTTTTCCATAAGACCCAGATCTCGAAACAATATTTTCAAGTAAGGAGTTTGGTGAGATGATTTCAAACCCCTCGTTTTCAATTTCCTTTAAAACTGTCGATAAAATTGAATCGTCGCCAAACCAAGACAAACCCAAACGGGTCAAAAATGCTGCACCCCTTTTATCTGGACGCAGGTCCTTTAANTTAGGCCTCTTAACGGTCCCAGCAAACACTAACTGCTNNACCTTGTTTTGACGAAGATAATCTAGGTTTGCNCCCCATTGNGCNAGCATTATCCATTTATCAGGCTCAGGAGTTAAATTNTTTTTAACTTCACCCTGNATAGCCAGAAANAGAACCTCACGNCCNACAGCATNACAGGCTTCCCTNAGCAAAGAGGGTAAACNGCCNCCGCCAGCTACAATTGCAAGTTTAGGTGCCATGCTCCGTACGCGGCTGACAGATTGAACGACTTGATTCTCCNCGAATAAAGTCTACNATCTCCATAACAGCTTCNTTTTCCTTATACATTTCNGATACATCNACGAGCCTTTCGGACATGGAACCTTCTTCNGCAAATAATAAACGATAAGCCTTTCTTAAATCTGCAATTTCACTGCGCGANAATCCTCTNCGACGAATTCCTACAACATTTAAACCCGCTAATCGAGCCCGGTTGCCAAGTACCGAGCCATAAGGAATTACATCCTGCTCCACTCCGGACATGCCGCCAATCATCGCATGGCAACCTATTCTCACAAACTGATGGACCGCGCAAAGGCCACCTAATATAGCGTAATCTTCTACAACTACGTGCCCTGCAACTGTGGCATTATTAGCAAATATAACGTGATTACCAATAACACCGTCATGTGCTACATGCGAACCCACCATAAATAAACAGTTATTTCCAATTTGAGTAACCATTCCTCCCCCTTCGGTCCCCGGATTCATGGTAACATGCTCGCGAATTATATTATTAGCTCCAATTAATAGCTTTGAAGGCTCGCCCTTAAATTTCATATCCTGAGGGGGGTGTCCGATGGAAGCGAACGGATAAATATGTGTATTCGCGCCAATAGTTGTATTGCCGGCTACAACAGCATGCGACACTAAACGGCAGCCATCACCAATAATGACGTTGGCACCGACGCTGCAAAAAGGTCCGATGATGACATTTTCACCTAGTTTTGAATCCGGTTCTACGATAGCTGTCGGATGAACTTCAACCATATTTTTAATTATCCATAATCATTGCAGTATATTTTGCTTCAGCAACAACAGTTTCATTAACTTTAGCCTCGGAATTAAATTTCCAGACATTACCTCGACATGAATGTTTAGATACATGGATTTGTAACTGATCACCAGGTATAACCGGTTTTCTGAATCGCGCATTCTCTATCGACATAAAATAAACGAGTTTACCTTCAGATGAACTTCCTAGAGTATCAACAACAAGAGCCGCCGAGGTCTGCGCCATTGCTTCAATAATTAATACACCCGGGAAAATGGGCTTGGAGGGGAAATGGCCCTGAAACCAGGGTTCATTAGCCGTAACGTTTTTTATTCCAACAGCACTTTCACCGGGAATAATATTTACCATCCTATCAATCATCAGGAAGGGATACCTATGAGGAAGAAGTTCTAGGATACGATCAATATTTACTTCCCTTTGTTCACCTAATTCTTCGACACTATCCATCTTTTCTTACTTTCTTACGCCCCATTGAACGCAGCATTGCAGCCTGATAAGCCCATTGTTTCATTGGTACAGCTGGCGAGCCACCATAACGTTTTCCGGCTTTCAAATCATTCATCACCCCTGATTGTGCAGCAATTTGGACACCATCACCAATTTTCAGGTGTCCGGCAATTCCGACCTGGCCTCCAACTAATACATTATCACCAAGTTGTGTACTTCCAGCAATTCCGACTTGCGCTACTATTACGCAACCATTTCCTATAACCACGTTGTGTCCAATTTGAACTAAATTATCAATTCTGCAACCATTTCCAATAATGGTGTCAGAGGCACTTCCTCTATCTATGGTCGAGTTAGCTCCTATTTCGGTATTATCTCCGACGATTACTCTACCTAATTGGCGAACAGTCAAATGACCATCTACAGAAGAAGCAAAACCAAAACCTTGTTCCCCTATTCGGCATCCAGCGAAAAAGCGCACTCCACAACCAACTATAGAATATTGGATCGAAACTGATGGACCTAGGTGGCAACCATCACCAAGAATTACGCCATCACCAATGATAGAATTCGGACCTAATTTACAGTCAGCACCAACACTGGCACCTTTCCCAATAAATACACCCGGCGAAATAATCGTATTTGTACCAATATTAGCAGAATTGCTAATTAACTCGTCTTGTCCCTCGTGAAAACTCTTTCCTTGTTCTGGATATAAATAATTTGTAATTTTTGCAAATGCTAAATATGGCTCGTTAGATAATAATAATATCATACCTTCTGGCGCATTTTTCGCTTGGTCTGGGTGAACAACACAGGCACCTGCAGTACTTTTTTTAAATTTTTCAATGTAACTCTTATTATCCAAGAAGCTGATCTCATCGGGGCCAGCGCTTGCAATAGGGCTAACATCTTTTACAACCTTACTTTGAGAATCCTTTTCTAATATTTCCGCATTCGCAATCCCTGCCAACTCTCCGACGGTACAAGGTCCGATTGATTTAAAAAACCGGCTATCCGGCATCGCTAATTATTCCTTAAATTTTTTGCCTTGGGCATCACCACTTTTACTTTAGGCAAACGTTTGTTTAACCTTTTGGTTACTTCTTCAGTAATATCCGAAGTTTCTTCATAAAAAATTACTAGCCTTTTAGGTATCACAAATTTTAACGATTTCTCCTGAGCAATTTCCATAGTAATTCCGTTCATAGTACGATGAACTTCTCGCATGGAGTTTGCTAATGCACGATCAAACATCCGGTTAACTATTTGTACTTCACGCTGCGTATCCCTAACTTTTTTTTGAAATGTTTTTAGCTTTTTAGAGTAACCTTCGGGCATAATGGCTCTTTGTTTTTGCAATTCTCTTTTTTGGTTTTGTAAATTTAATTCGGACTTTTTAAATTTAGTCCGATAAACTTTTTTCAATTTTTCCATTTGGGGCCTTATTGAACGTGCGGCTGCCGAATTTTTTATAACTCTCTGGATATCGATTACACCAATCGGAATAGTCTGTGCGAATAAAGGGCCAAGGGGTATACAGCTCAAAACAAGCCAAGATCCAAGTATCATTATTAAAATTTTTTTCATTTTAAAATTTAAAACCTCGCACCTATATCAAAGCGAATTAATTCTGTTTTATCAAAATCTTTCTTCAATATTGGTTGACTAATATCTATTGCTAATGGACCAAGAGGAGATTTCCAAGAAATACCGAAACCTACAGAAGCTCGCAATGAACTATCCTCGTTAATACTCGCATTTGTCGATTCCGAATTTGTTAATGACCCTATATCCGAAAACAATCTACCCTTAACACCAAACTCATTTGGCAAACCTAGAGGAAACATTAATTGAGCTGACCCCGCTAACATAAGCTTCCCTCCGATAGAATCACCAGTAGCCTTATCTCTTGGGCCAACTCCGGACGCCTTAAACCCTCTCAAAGAGGAACCACCCAAAAAAAATCGATCAACAATTCGAATATCTTCTCCCAAGCCAAAAATATACCCGCCTTGAATCCCAAGGCTCCCCGTTATTTTTTCGTGCAAAGGAAAATATTGCTTCGCTCTAAAATTCGTTCTAAAAAATTTAACACTCCCCCCTAAGCCCGCCAAAGAAGTAGTAAAACGTCCTATTGTTCCTTCAGTCGGTGAAAACCGATTATCAAGTGTTTCGAACCTTAATGTTTGTGATAGCTCAGATTTAACGGCAGAGCCCTTTTGTTCCTGAATTGCTAGAGAGGCATCAGCTTTGACGTCAGTAACCTTGTCTTGACTTAATGAATACTGAATTTTTTGACTGAGGTTATCAGAGTAATCATAGCCCAATCGCAATCCACCACCTAAAGAAGATTTTTCAAAAGAGCTTTCATCCTTTAGGTCATAGGTTTTCTTGAAAATATCAACACCGGCTGCCAACTTACGGTTAAGAAAATATGGTTCTGTAAAAGCAATATCAACTTCTGTAGAACTTGCTCCTACTCTAGTTTTGAACAGTAAATTTTGTCCTCTCCCGAGAAGATTCTTTTCTTGAATGCCTATTTCACCCAATGCACCACTAGTAGATGAAAATCCCGCCCCTAAAGTTACCTGCCCGGTAGAACGTTCGCTGACCTTGACATCGATTATTGTTTTGTCCCTTTTAGTGCCACGTTTCTTCTTTACCGCAACCTTTTCAAAGAATCCAAGATTACGAATTCTCTTTTGCAATTGACGCATTTTTGAAGAATTGAATGCATCACCCTCTACTAGGGGCATTTCTCGTCGGATAACTGAATCAATTGTCCGAACATTTCCAGAAATATCGATTCTTTCAACAAAAACACGAGGGCCTTCTCGTACATCAAAGGTAATATTAATTTTTTTATTCTTATTATTCCGATTAACTTTTGGACGAACGTCTACGAAACCGTAGCCAAGTTCTCGTACTATCTCGGTTAATTTCAAAACAACTTTTTCAACTAAATCAGCATTATACCAATCCCCGTCGTTTACATTTATAAAACTTTTAAGTTGATTAGGACTTAAGTCTCTTAACTTCGCAGTTACATTAATATTACCAAACTTGTAACGCTTGCCTTCCTCCACTGTAAAAGTAATAAAGAAGCTCTCCCTATCTGGACTTAATTCAGCTATTGCGGAAAGTACTCTAAAATCTGCAAAGCCTCTATTTAGATAAAATCTTCTTAAAAGTTCTCTATCAAAAGTCAATCGATCCGGATCATAGCTGTCCTCTGAGGTGAGAAACCTATACCAGGCACTTTCTTTTGTCCTAATTACAGAGCGAAGGTCACTATCACTAAACCTTTTATTCCCAACAAAATTTATACGACGAATTTCAGTGAGGGGGCCTTCAGAAATTTCAAAAATAAGATCTACGCGATTTTGTGACTGCTGAATAACTTTGGGAACAACCGTCGCTGAAAATCTTCCGCTACGACGATATAAATCAATAATCCTTTGAACGTCATTTTGTACCCTTTTGCGTGTGAAGACTACTCTTGGTTGTAATTTCAATTCATCTCGTAAAAGTTCATTAGTAATCCGTTTATTGCCTTCGAAGGCAATGCGGTTGATTATTGGATTTTCAACTACCGACACAATGACCTTTGGGCCTTCGTTACGTACAATTACGTCAGCGAAAAGACCAGTCGAAAACAACTTTTTTAGAGCGTCATCCATTGTTTTATTTGTTATTTCTTGACCAACAGCAATAGGAATATAAGAACGAATTGTCTCTACCTCTATTCTTTGCGATCCCTTTACCTCTATTTCTTCAGCGATCAAACCATTTGCCGCTAAGTTTTGATGGGTTAAGGTCAAACTAATAATCAGCGCCAAAACAAAAAATTGAGGACTATGGGAACTTTTCACGACAAGCCGATTAAAAATTGTCATTTTATCCAACCGTATAGATAATCAACAAATCGAAGTTGGACCAAATCATTCCAAAATACAAAGATGGTCAAACATACAATAAAAACCAAACCAATATTTTGGTAAACAGCTAATAAACCCTTTTCTAGGGGTTTTCGTCGCAACGCTTCAATTCCTAGGACTAGCAATTGGCCACCATCCAAAAGAGGAATAGGTAATAAATTTATTATACCAAGATTAATGGATAAAAACGCAGCCAACTGAAATAACCCACTGCTGAATATGCCAGTTTGCGCAACATCCCCAGAAATTTGTGCAATACGAATAGGTCCTCCTAGTTCTTTAGCACTCCTTTCACCACTAACTACTTGGCCAAGATAATCTAATATCAAGCCCGACAATGAAAGAGTTTCAATTATAGCTTCCCACGTTGCCGTGAGCGGATTATATTCTATAATCTTGGATCCGCTTCTAGAGCGGGATACTCCCAAACGCCCAATCGTTTTTTTTGAACCAGCAACGTCAACTTCTATCGGTTTGGGAGTAACTACTAATACAATTATTTTGTTGTTCCGCTGGATAGTAAGGGAAATGTCTTTCCCGGGAGAAGAGCGGACTACACTACTAAGTTGTTCAAATCGCTTGATAGACGATTTTCCTACTTTGATAACGATATCCCCTTTTCTTATCCCTGCCCTCTCGGCAGCACTATTAGAATAAACCTTCCCGATACTCGCTGGCAGATATTGTTTGCCTGTTATGCTATAAACTGCAGCAAGGACAGCAACAGCAAAAATTAAGTTAGCTAATGGTCCCGCAAAATAAATCCATGCCTTTTGACCTGTAGGCTTATTGTAAAAGGAAGTATCTTCATCACCTATAGGTGACACCTCTTCACCTCGAGCTTCATCGGGAGGTAATACTCCGAATAATTTTACATACCCTCCCAGGGGTATGCTACTTAATCTCCAACGAGTTCCAAATTTATCGGTTAACCCAAAAATTTCTTTTCCAAACCCAACAGAAAAAACTTCAACTCTGACATTACATTGCCTGGCTGCCAGATAGTGCCCAAGCTCATGAACAAAAACCAAAACAGTAAAGATTAAAATAAATGGCAAAATATACCACAGGAATTCCATTTATAAATTCCTCGTTAAATTTAAAAGCATTATCTGTTCTCTAGAAATTCGACGAGTTTCTTCATCTATAGCAATTACATCGTCTATGGAACAAACTTCATTTATACTACTATTTTCCAGGGTACATTCTACAACTTTGACAATATCAAGAAATTTGATCTGTTTTTGCAAAAATGCTTCTACTGCCACCTCATTGGCCGCATTAAAAATTGCAGGCGCACCTCCTCCCAAAGATAGTGCATGACGCGCCAATTTAAGCGCAGGAAATAGGGCATCATCAGGTTTCTCAAACCGCAAAGTTCCAATAGAAGATAAATCTAGTCTTTTGGTTGAGTTTTGAATCCTGTTAGGCCAGCCCAAGGTATAAGAAATAGGTATTTGCATGTCGGGAGTACCTAATTGAGCTAGGATAGTTCCATCGCAATAGCTCACCATACTATGAACAATAGATTCTGGATGTATCAGAACATCAATTTTCGCCTCTTCGATTGAAAATAAGTAATAAGCCTCTATCAATTCTAGCCCCTTATTCATCATTGTAGCAGAATCTATAGAAATTTTGGGCCCCATATTCCAATTTGGATGGTTCACAGCTTCTTCCGGTGTTGCATTTTTCATATCTTGCAAAGACTTGCCCCAGAATGGACCACCCGAAGCGGTCAAAATGATTTTTTCAATCTTATTACGCTGTTCATGTTCAAAAACCTGGAATATAGCATTATGTTCTGAATCAACCGGAAGAACTTTAGATTTAGATTTATCTATCTCAGTTAGCATTACCTCTCCAGCACAAACCAAACATTCTTTGTTAGCTAGGGCTACAACTGAACTATTTCTAATGGCAGACATAGTAGGCTTTAATCCTGCCGCTCCCACGATAGCCGCCATAACCCAGTCAACTGGTGCAGAGGCAGCATCCAAAAGTGCACTAAAACCTGCAGCCGCTTCGGTTTTAGAATTTTTAAGCGAACTTTTTAAAGCTGCGTATTTGGTTTCATCTGCAACGACGGCGAGACTTGCACCAGTCTCATTTGCCTGTTGCGCCAATAATTCGACATTGGTATTTGCAGTAAGGACCTCGACTTTATAATTGTCGGGATCATTTTGGATCAGTTTAACGGTGTTTTTTCCAACCGAACCAGTGGACCCTAAAATAGTCAAACGTCTAGGAGTATTTTTTCTCGGCATTGATCCTATATCCATGGCGAAACATCACCTTTGGAAACTGCCAATGACAAAGCAAAAAAAGGAACCGCCCCAAGAAATCCATCCATCCGATCGAGTAACCCGCCATGACCCGGGATTAGTTTTCCAGAGTCCTTAACACCAAAGCGTCTTTTAACTTTGGACACGCTTAAATCCCCCAACTGTGCCAGTAAAGCTGTGCCGGCCCCTAAAATAGGTAATATCAACCAATTCTTACTATCTGATATGCCGTAAGACCATAAAAAGCCAAGTAATACCGCACAAGAAACTCCAGACAATAAACCAGACCAAGTTTTATTTGGACTAATATTCGGCGCAAGTTTTGGGCCTTTAAAAGAACGACCAAATAAAAATGCAAATATATCAGTTGTCCAAATGGTTAAAATTAACCAAAAAACAATCTCCAACCCCATTCCGTTTATTTCTCGGAGCCAAATAAGCCCTATACCGGTAGAGCCGATCAATAACATTCCCATAAGCATCCAGTTTTGAAAACGACCTTTTAATGGGGTATTAAGCCTTGATAACAAAGCCAGAAGGCCGGTCCATAGGACCATTAAAATTACACTGATCAGCACATCGAAAAAATGGGAAAACATTACCGTTAGAAATGTTGCAACAACACAGACGATAGCCGTAAAGTCGAACTTATCCGCTTTACAAAGTTGACGCCATTCATACGACATTGCCGCCATAAGTGCCGCTATAAATAATACAAATAACAGGTCACCAATATAAACCACTCCAAGGAAAAATGGGGCCAAAATTACTGCTGAAATAATTCGAGATTTCAAAACGACACCAAGAAGTCTCTAAACCGTAGAACCATAACGTCTATCGCGACGATTGAACTCATTTAACGCATCTTTCAAATTTTCAATTGAAAAATCTGGCCAAAGGGTATCTATAAATACTAGTTCAGCATAAGCACTTTGCCATAAAAGAAAATTACTAATACGCTGCTCACCNCTCGTTCGNATAATCAAGTCTGGATCTGGAATGTCGAAAGTCTCNAAATANNCTGCAAAAGTATCTTCATTTATAGCTTCTNCATCTAGATNCCCTGNTAATACTTNCGTNGCTATCCTTCTTGCAGCTNCAGCAATTTCCTGTCGGGCTCCATAGCTAAGAGCCACGACTANATGGAGAACATTATTATTCTTTGTTTCCTCTTCCGCNTCTTGCAACAAATCAACAATATCATTTTCAAGNGATCCNCGATAACCAATGAATTTAATCCTAACGCCATGCTCATTTAAGGTTTTAATTTCATTNCGAAGAAAAAAACGNAACTGCCCCATAAGAAAACTGATTTCNCCNGAGGGCCGTTTCCAATTTTCGGTTGAAAATCCATAAAGAGTAAGATATCTAATCCCTAGTTCAATACTGCCCTTGACTATCTCTTTTACAGTTTCAATCCCCTTACGATGGCCTTCAATTCTTTGAAGCCTTCTCGCCTCTGCCCACCTTCCATTTCCATCCATAATTATTCCAACATGAACAGGTATAGACAATAGTTTTTCAGGGACAGGTTTGAACGACGGCATATCATCAAACCTGCATTATTTCAGACTCTTTTGATGATAAAGCTGCGTCAATTTCTTTAATGAAATCATTTGTAAGTAACTGCAAATCTTCGCCCCAAGCCCGTTGTTCATCTTGGGAAATTTTACCATCTTTTTCTTGTTTTTTTAATTGGTCCATTCCATCCCGTCTAATGTTCCGAACCGCTACACGCGCCTGCTCGCAATATTTGTTGGCAATTTTTGTCAACTCAACACGCCTCTCTTCGCTTAATTGAGGTATGGGTATTCTTATGACATTGCCCTCCGTAGAAGGATTTAAACCTAATTCTGAATTCCGGATACCCTTTTCAACTGATGCTATCAAACCCTGGTCCCACACCTGCACCGATACCATACGTGAATCTGCTACACTGACAGTAGCCACTTGATTAATAGGCATGCTTGAACCATAAGCATCAACCATTACGGGTTCTATTAGCGCTGCTGAAGCTCTTCCCGTCCTTAAGCCGCCAAATTCATTTTTTAAGACGTCTAATGCCCCTTGCATTCTTCGCCTGAAATCATCTAAATCAGGGTCAGTCATTTTTTAACCCTCCTTACGTATTACCGTATATTTACCTTGTCCTTTTATAATTTTTGCAAACTCTCCAGAACTATGAAGAGAAAACACCAAAATAGGAATCTTATTTTCTCTGGCTAATGAAATAGCCGCCGCGTCCATTACCCTCAAATCCTGTGAGAGCACATCATGATAGGTTAAACTTTTATATCGTTTCGCTTCCTGAACTTTATGTGGATCCGCTGAATATACACCGTCCACCTGTGTACCCTTAAAAAGGGCATCACAATCCATTTCCACGGACCGAAGTGCCGCAGCAGTATCGGTTGTGAAATAGGGGCTGCCGGTCCCTGCAGCGAAGATGACAACCCTTCCCTTTTCCATGTGCCTGCTTGCACGACGCCTTATATAGGGTTCGCAAACGGTGGACATAGGTATAGCCGACTGCACTCTGGTATGCACACCTATACGTTCAAGAGAACCTTGAACAGCCAAAGCATTTATGACGGTCGCTAACATTCCCATATAGTCAGCAGTGCCTCTTTCTATACCTTGGCTTGCCGCGTCTATCCCCCTAAAAAAGTTTCCGCCTCCAATTACTAGACATACTTCACAGCCTAATTCGAGAACATTTTTAACTTCATTTGCAATTCGTACGACTGTGTCAGTGTCAAGGCCAAATTCCTTCTTACCCATGAGGGCTTCACCAGACAATTTTAACAATACCCGGTGATATTTAACTTTTTCCGTTTTTACCCCCATCGACTGCCCCTTGACTTACTTAGTATGTAGTTATTTTTAATATTTGTTAGCCTTTTGCCGCGGCGTTAACCTCCGCAACAAAATCATCTTCTTCTTTTTCAACACCCTCACCCAACACGTACCGTACAAACCCTTGCAGAGAAATATCTGCTCCAGCCTTTTTTACCGCTTCTTCAAGAACTTTAGATATTTTTGTTTCACCGTCGATCACAAAAGTTTGCTCAAGAAAAACTGTCTCTTCAAAATATTTTCGTAACCTTCCATCAACTATCTTACCGATGATTTCTTCCGGTTTACCACTTTCCCTAGCCTGCTCGGTTAAAACTGCTCGTTCACGCTCAAGTTCTG
>PBWY01000018.1 GCA_002727395.1 Rhodospirillales bacterium
GACAAATAGAGAAATAATTAATTGTCCCGATTTGCTTAGTTCCGTGTTAGACTTTGTAAGTGAACTTTCAAAGAGTGTTAAAAGAGCACGGTCATGAATTGGTTAACTAATTACGTTCGTCCCAAGATTAGAGCCCTCGTAGAAAAAAAAGAAGTTCCTGATAACCTGTGGCATCAATGCCCCGGCTGTGGACAAATGATCTTCCACCGCGAATTGGAGACCTCACACAGAGTTTGTAATAACTGTGGATACCACATAAGACTTCCCGCGAAGGAGCGCCTTAAACTTCTTTTCGATGAAGGAAAATATCAAACGGTCGATCTGCCAAAATTAACATCTGATCCCCTTAAATTTAAGGACCTAAAACGCTACACCGATCGTCTAAAAGAAAGTAGAAATGCAACTAATGAAGAAGATGCTATGATTCTTGCTCATGGTGAGTTAGGTGGGCAAAAGGTTGTAGTCGCAATAATGAATTTCGCTTTTATGGGTGGGTCCATGGGACTAGCTCTGGGAAAAGCATTTCTCACCGCTGCAAGATTAGCAGTCTTGCAGGAAGCTCCTCTGATTTGTTTCACTTCATCTGGTGGCGCACGAATGCAAGAGGGCATTCTTTCTTTGATGCAAATGCCCAGAACAGTAGTCGCCGTAGATGAAGTCAAAAATGCAAAATTACCATACATTACTATACTTACAGATCCCACTACTGGAGGAGTCACTGCATCATTTGCAATGTTAGGTGATATTGCTATTGCTGAACCCGGGGCAGTTGTAGGGTTTGCTGGTGCCAGAGTAATAGAGGAAACCATACATGAAAAACTACCCGAGGGGTTTCAGAAAGCCGAATATCTATTAGAACACGGAATGATAGACCGGGTGGTTCATCGGCATCAAATTCGGGATGAACTTATTAAAATCACCAATCTTTTGATGGTTAAACGGATGGATGATAATGTTATATCTATTAGCTCAAACTCGCAAAACCGAGTGAAAGAAAAACTAGATTCACATCGCTCGAATGAGAGGAGCAAAGACGTAACAGAAGAGCGGCCCGCTGCAGAGTAATAAAATATTAACTCGTTTAAATGATCTTCATCCGAAGGTCATAGATTTATCCCTTGACCGCATAAAAACGCTTTTAAAAAAATTAAACCATCCAGAAAATAAATTACAAACAGTCATTCATGTCGCGGGAACAAATGGCAAAGGTTCAACGATTGCCTTCATAAATGAAATTTGCGAAAGGGCAGGTTTAACGGTTAACCGCTATACTTCACCCCATCTTGTCAACTTTTCTGAACGTATTTACCTTTGCGGTCAAAATATTAACGAACTCTCACTAACTAAGATACTCAGCGAATGTGAAGAAGTTAATGCTGGTGATCCTATCACGTTATTTGAAATCACTACCGCTGCCGCTTTTTTAGCATTTTCGCGTACTCTCGCCGATGTTACCCTAATAGAAACTGGTTTAGGTGGTAGATTTGACGCTACCAACGTCATTAAGAAACCTGCGCTAACCGTTATCACTCCTATATCAAAAGACCATGTCAATTGGCTAGGTCACACCTTAGATAAGATTGCATTTGAAAAAGCGGGTATTCTGAAACCTGGCGTTCCTGCTTTAATAGGACCACAGCATGCAGAGGCCGGGTTGGTAATTGAGAAACATGCAAAAAAGTTAGGCGTAAAAACGATAACATATAGCCAAGACTGGGAGTTTTCTTCTTCACTGAGTAAATTTTATTTGAGATTTAAGAAACGCCATTATGTTTTCCCCATACCTTCCCTTGAAGGTGAACATCAATTAACAAATGCCGCTACAGCAGCTATTGCGGCAAAATTACTTAAAAAATCTGAAATCAATGATGATGTGATTGGTACCGGTATAAGGTCTACTTTTTGGGCGGGTCGTTTGCAAAAACTTACCACGCCCTCAGCAAAGTCGCTCCCAAGGGGATGGTCTTTATGGCTTGATGGGGGACACAACCCTGGAGCGGCAGAAGCACTTGCAACCTCTTTATCTCAATGGCAGCAAAAGCCTCTCCATATCATATTTGGTTACATAAACAGTCGTGATCCCAAAGAATTTTTAAGGCCATTGGCAAATTACATCAAAACTCTGAATGCAATTAAGATTCCGGGCGAAGCATCGAGCATGTCTGCAAAAGAATGCAAACTAGCAGCTCAGCAATTAGGTATTACAGCAACCGTTTCTAGTGACTTTAGGGAGGCTGTGGAGAAAATTATAAAGGTATCGTCAAAACCTGGCCGTATACTGATATGCGGTTCACTATACTTAGTGGGCGCGGTGCTTAGACATGAACAAACGAAGCATACCTAAAAGGCAAACGTCACTTTTTAATTACAAATCCCAAATCAAATAGATTCTTTTATCCATTCTACAAGTTTGCCCTTAGGTAAAGCCCCCACCTTAGTTGCCGCAACTTCTCCATCCTTAAAAATCATCAACGTAGGGATACCCCTTACACCTAATTTTGTAGGCGTCTCAGGGTTTTCATCAACATTAATCTTAGTAACAGAGATTTCCCCGTCCATTTCCGTCGCTATCTCCTCTAAAGTCGGACCAATTTGCTTACAGGGACCGCACCATTCCGCCCAAAAATCAACAAGAACAGGAACACTTGATTTTAAAACCTCCGATTCAAAAGACTCATCTGAAATTGGTTTGCTGGGCATCCATTTTTCCTTTCTAAAATTAAAAAACAAATATCGGTATACGTCCAAATTATGAATGAGAGACTTAACCGTCAAGCATCTAAATGATCAGAATACCTATTTAGTAAAGCATCTGGTAACGGCATTAAGATAGGGGTGTAAGTCCAGAGTAAGGCACAATTAATCGGCCTATCAGGAAAAATTGAGTTTAAAACCGCCCGATAAGATGACATTTGTTTCAAATACGCTGGGGAGACATCTGCTAGTTTTTCGGGTGGTGGTCGGCTCGACTTATAATCAATAATCATAACTTGATCAGATTTTATCAAAAGCCGGTCAACCTGGCCGACTATAACTTGCGCACCTAGCCGACCTGTAATTGCTACTTCAGACCGGGATTCAGGACCAAATACTTCTTTAAATTCTGTATTCTCTATTACACTCATTACTTCGGAGATATATTCCCTTTGATGTTCATGTGTTAGCTGATGAACAGGTTGTGCCAAGAAGCGACTGGCCACCTGTCTTCTTTTTTCTATTTGGATTCCTGGCAGTAGCTCCAACAATTTATGAATAATTAGACCCCTCTGAAAAAAATCAACTTCCCCATCTCCTATAGGAGATATAACCGACGGCTCAGAATCCTCAGAATGCGATGGAGACAGGTATTGCGTGTGGGCCGCCTCTGGTTTTGGCTGTTTTTTTACCCAGTCAGGTAAACTTTCCTTAATGATAGAAATTTCAAGTGCATTATTTTTAGCTGTTTGCAATTGAGGATTTTCAAGCCGCCAACCGGAACCCTTCCACCCTTGAGAACAAATGTCACTTAAATCAAAGTCAAATGCAGACCCAATTTTTTTTAGAGCTGATTCAACCAATTCATACCAGTTACCACTTGCTGCACGGCGCTGCGTATTCCAACCACAAATATATAATCGATCCTCAGCACGTGTCATTGCTACGTACAGCAAACGCCTATATTCACTATCTCTTTTCTGTCGTGCAGCTGATAAAGCCTTTTCACATTCCTTTTCGAAATAACGGCGCCGAGGCGGCCATAAAATAATCTCATCCTCTGTCCACAAAATTCTAGGTAACCCATTCGGCACCTGCATACTGTCTGGTAAAAAGACAATCGGGGCCTGCAAGCCCTTTGCTCCGTGCACGGTCATTACTCGAACTTCATTACGGATGGCGTGTTCAAAATCACGCTTAACTTCGATATCGTTTTTATCGAACCAATCCAAAAACCCTTGGAGTGAAGGTATCTGTGTACGTTCATACTGGAGAGCCAAAGTTAAAAACTCATCAATCGGATCATTAGCTTCCAACCCAAGCCTACCTATAATTTTTTTACGTCCATTTCTCTTGCCAAGAATTTCTGAAAACAATTCAAATGGCGGTGCTAAATCCGCTGTTTCTAACAACGTCCTAAGTTCTTCAAAAGCAAATTTAAAGATTGGTTTTTCTTCATACCGACGACACAGTGTTTCCCATAAATTAGATTGCCCGCGATTGTATGCAAGCTCAAACAAATCGTCTTCTGAGAATCCAATCAATGGACTTTTCAAAACCCCTGCTAGATTTAATTCATCCTCAGGAAGTAAAAGAAAATTTCCTATAGAAACCAGGTCGCGCACTGCCAACTGTTCGCTAAGAACCATTCGATCTACGCCTGCTACCGGTAAATTTTCTCTTTTTAATGCCCGAACCATTTTTTCAACAAAAGTCCCCCTACGGCGCACTAAAATTATAATATCTCCTGCCCTAATAGGACGATTTTTACTCTTTAATATTTCCCCTTTTTTAATCCAATTCTGAATTGTGGCCGCAATCCCCTCAGAAAGCTGGGTTTGGGGATCATAACCCCACTGCGCTTTCACCGGAGGTGTCCATGGCTCTAACTCCTGTTGCTCAATCGGCCCCACCGGCGGCCACAGCTCAACTAAACCCGCTTCACCATAACGCAGTGGTTCATGTAGAATTTTCTTTTTAGCTTCGGCTACACCAAGCTTTAGGGGCTCCGAAGCTAAAACCGCATCAACAACCTTCAAAACGGAAGATGTAGAACGAAAAGAAATATAAAGATTAACGTCTTTCCATGGTTTAGCAATTTCCATTGCCTTAGTCCGGAAATAACTACGCATCTCCTCAAAGGCCTTTGGATCAGATCGCTGGAAACTATAAATAGACTGTTTAGAATCACCAACTGCAAATATCGTTCGCTCTATCTCCGACGCCCCCTCACCGGAAAAAAACTCTTCCGAAAGAGCAGTAATAATAGCCCATTGATCTGGATTTGTATCTTGAGCCTCATCAATTAGGATATGATCGATACCACCATCGAGCTTAAACATTACCCAAGAAACATTGCCCTCTGCTTCAAGCAAAGAACGAGCTGTGAGAATTAAGTCATCATAATCTAGCCGCGCCCGTTCTTTTTTACAATTTTCATAAACTTCCAACAAAGAATTAATAATTGTAAGAATTGCGGCGGTCGCCTTACCGGTTACATTAGCCCGAATTCTCAACAAAGAATGTTCAAGTCGTTGGGCTTCGTTTTCTAAGGTTTTAGATGCTGCTGAATATAGGGCTTTCGCTTCCTTATGCACCAGCCTTGCCCGCTTTTCTCCTTCTAAAGTAAAAAAAACTGACAAATAAGAGTCGAAAGTTTTTTCTCGTTCTTGCAAATTTGCTTCTATCCATTGCTTTAGTTTTCTACTGCTTTTTATATCGGTCTTACTGCCTTTCGCCATTGCATCCGCAGTTTTTCTTAAAGCATGAATATCAAAATTTGATTTCATGCAGGCATTTTTTTTTATAGAAAATTCCGTTTCATCTTTAGAAACTCCTAATTTTCTATAAATTTGATTAATTAATAAATCCATGTCACCAAAACGTTCGATCAGTCGACTTAATCTGCCTCTTTCTGAAATAAAATCACCCAAAAGTTTTTCAAAATCACTCTCTTGAATGTGTTTTGTTACTTCCGCTAAGGCAGATGCAAGTTTTGTTCCCAGAGAACTACGTGCCTCTAAAAAAACTCGAGCTTGCGCTTCATTTTGGATTTCTTTTGCCTCGCGTTCATCCATGACCTGAAAATAGGGGCCCAAACCAGCTTCAAGGGGAAATCTTCCTAACAGTGATTCACAAAAAGCATGGACAGTTTGAATTTTCATACCTCCCGGCACATCAAGAACCTGTCCAAAAAGTTTTCGAGCTCTAAGCATAATGTCATTCTTAGCTCTTTGGCCCATAAGAAAGTTAATGTCCTTCTTCAATTCAGTCTCATCTGCTATCGACCACTGAGCAAGAACCTGATTTATTCTATTAGCCATTTCAGCGGCTGCCGCGTTAGTAAAAGTCAAGCAGAGTAATTTGTGGGGTGGTGTTCCAGAAAGTAGAAGGGCAAGAACCCTATCTGTTAGTACCTTAGTTTTTCCGGTACCGGCAGAAGCGGCAACCCAAACAGAACGATTTGGATTAGCTGCTGGCCTTTGTTTAATGCTGGGATCGGTCTGTGGTTGAGCAATCAATTATCTGCCCTTTCCACTGAAGACCACTCAAGGACGCGGGCAAGGTGTGCATAGTCAGACCATCCCGGTGCATGGGTTGGATCGGGTTGAGACAAATAAGGTGTCTTAGGGTTATCAAATTGCTTAATAAGATTAGTTAATCCGTGTAACGTAGCCCCTGCCAAATCCTCTATTTTAGTTCCTACGGGATGACGTTCTCCCGGTGGATCTCCTCCACCTATACGCCAGACCTCCAGAATTGAGACTTTAGCCTTCATAATTTTCTCAAAACCTCCAGCCTCAGCAATAACGACTTCCAACGGAAGCTGTGGCGAAAATCCGTGTAAAACATCCGAAGCATTCGGAGAGGCCCCCGTTTTGTAATCTATTATACTGATAGTACCATCCTTTAGTTCGTCGATTCGGTCGGCTTTAGCCACGAGTGTGAATTGACCATAATCAGACTGGATTTTAAGTAACCCAGTTACCTCCGTATGTGTCGCATGGACAGTTTTCCTGTAATCCACTTCATTGGCAGCAAACCAATCAATTATCCTCTCGTAACGTGGCCACCAAAATGCCCAAACACTGGGATATGCGAGCGCGTTGCCAAAAGCAGCTATGCCTATGTCACGTAATACCTTAGAAACATCAAACGGCATTTGACTTGGATAATCACTTACAAATCGTTCTAATGCCTCATGGATCATTGTTCCGCGATCAGCAATACTCGGATCACCATCAATTTCGTCCAACGGCCTTAAATTTAAAATATGACGAGCATAAATTGCGTATGGATCCCGCATCCAAGTTTCAATCTGGGTTACAGACAACCTTCTAGGTCGGGCAGAGATTGGAGGGCAGGGAGAAGGGGCTTCGCACGGTTTTATTAAATCTGGATAATCAAGTGTTGATTGCCAAGTTAAAAACTTATTACCTTTAATTTGAATTTGATCCAGAAGGTTCCCCGATTTATCTGCCTCTTTTAGCACATTAAAAAGGCGCAAAAGCCAGCGTGCTGGAACGGTAGGTGTTCCTTCAACGCGCTCCGCCCTAGTAATTAAAACCTCTTCTGAACAAAAAGACTGAACAAAGTCGTGGGCACTAAGCCCAACGCGTCGATCGCCCGACGGAAGACCAAATTGTTGTCGCATTGGACGGCTCATCCACGGGTCGGCCCTAGATTCACTTGGCCAAACCGTTTCATTGAGCCCTCCCATACACATCAAGTCCGCTTTTTGGAGGCGTGCCTCTAACAGACCCCAAATATGCAATCGAGGATGAGCCCCAAAACGTGGGCGAACAATTTTTGAAGTCATCAACAACTCTAATAAAGTCGGATAATCTTGGGGTGAAATTGCTGGAAAGGATTTTGCAGCTTCACGAAATTCAGTAATAAACGAAGCAGCTATTTCTCCATCATCGCCACACCATAATCTTTCTGACCCCTTAATTTGATCCGTTGCAGCAAACTCTTCAACCAACTTCATATGGGTATCAATCAATTCTAAGAGTGGAACTGGATTTTTCGATAAAAAAAGCTTCTCTAGGTCGGTTATCGCCATTTTCCAATTATCAAACCATTCAATCAACGACTTCGTTTCTTTTCTTTTATCGTCAGTTTCTTGGGAGAGCCTAGTTAATGCCACCTCAATCCCTTTAGACCCTGAACCCGGCCTCGGGCCTCTGAATACCAAACGCTCCAGTAACCTAACGTATTTTTGGAAGAAATCAGGCTTAAGACCATTTGTTGCTAGCGGATGTTTTAGGAACGAGAGAAGGGGTATTGGCGCCAACTGGCTAGAAAAACAGACAGCAGAGAGATTGAGAAAAGTCCCTATGGGGGTTAATGAAAGAGACTGACCGGCCGAATCATCTATTACAATACCCCAACGACTAAGTTCCGACGCCACACGCCGAGCTAATTGCCTATCAGGTGTTACAAGAGCAGCTGTTCGACCGGGGGTTTCTAGGACTTCCCGCATTGCTAGGGCAATAACCCCCGCCTCCTCTTGAGGGGACGGACAGGAAATAAAGTTCACATTAGACAGGGCCTCCTTTATATTAAATGAAGGTTTCACTGTTACATCCGCATCCGATGATGTCATAGCAGTCCGAATCAAATGCACCCGATCAGGACTACAAACAGCGAAATTTGCCTTTGACCAGGGCTTAATATCACAAGATTTCAATTCCAATAACTCGACAAGACGGGCCATCCCAAACTGCGGATGGGTTATGGGCAAATTATTCCGTTCATTCTCATCCATCGATAAATCATAACCTGGAAGAATAACAGCTCCTCGTGGCAGGTTCGCAATAGCTACTAAAATAGAGGCAGTGGCAGGAATACTACCAGTTGATCCCGCCGCATAAACTGGACCTGAAGGTGGATGCCTACGCCAACTTTTGATTAATTCTGAACTTAGTATATTTCTGCGTTTTGCTGGGTTCTCACACCCAAGAGAATTAAGAACCCGGGGCCATTGCTCACTGATAATTCCCAGAAATTTTAATGTAAGTTGCCAATGAGTAGCATAATCTGACTCAACCAGATTAGGTAAGTTTGAGAAATCTAATTGTTCTGTTTCTACCTCTTCAAGGAGCACCACTAAGGACGATGCCAAACGAACGGCACTAGCGATTGATATACTTTCACTACTTTTTTTCTTCTCCGCTTCTATTATTAGACGGCTTAATGCAAGTAGACGATTGAAACTGGATATTGTTGGCAAAATATTCAACGAGTCTTTTAATCCCGACTGATCTTCCGAAATTAATAACTCATCCGCCGATTCTACTTCTCCTAGTGGTATGAGCTTAGGTAATAATAATCCACTTCCATCACCTTGGCGCAAAAAAGCCTCGGCCAAACCTCTGCAGGCCCTACGATTAGGCAGATAAACTTGCACATTACTCAATCCTGATTTTTGATCGCCGTGACGATCCAAGAGACCGGCTGCAAGTATATCTAAGAAGGCAATATTTGGTTCAATTGAATAGACCGTTGAATCAAGAGGCATCTTCATCTTCTTTAAACGATTCCGATTCAAAAAATAACTCTTCGGCTTCGGTTAGACCTGAGGGGGTTCCTATATGATGCCAAGCCCCATCGTGAATTATACCGAACAAACGCCCATTCTCCTGCGCACGATCATACAAAAAAGACAAGGGGAATGGGGTATTAGGTGTATCTATAAATAAACGTGGGTGAAGTAACTGAATGCCTGTAAATACGTATGGCGCAGTATCAGATTTGAGAGACCGAGTTAAACCCATTTCACTATTTATATAATAATCGCCAGACCCCTCATAACCCGTCGCCAAGTCTACTGGGTGAAGCAACAGTAACACATCCATTCTGTCGTCTTGCCAAAAATGGGCCAAACGCGAAAGCGCGGGAGAGGATCCATCCTGCCAAGCGATATCTGCATTAACAACATAAAACGGATTTACGCCGAGACTATTTAGTGATGCCTTTACCCCTCCTCCAGTGTCCAATAGCTTACTCTTTTCATCGGAAAAAAATATATCTGGTTCTTTTCGTGACTCTAGGTGACTTATTATCATGTTGCCCAAGTAGTGTAGGTTGATTGTCACCGAACTAATATTAGCACTTACCAAATGGTCAAGAGCTCGATCAAGTAATGTCCTACCACCAAGTAAAACAAGTGGTTTTGGTTTATGTTCAGTAATTGGACGCATCCGCAAGCCTAGCCCTGCTGCTAATACCATTGCGTGTTCGGGGTATACTTCTAGCACGACGCTGCTAATCCCTCCGGTATACACCTATATTTAGCGGGAATATTTTCATCTATCCATGTTTTCATTATAGACAATTCAGGGTGGTTGCAGGCATTTTCAAAGAGGCGCCATACCCGAGGAATGTGCTNAAGATAAACCATCTTTTTATCTCTGACACAAAGACGGGTGAATATCCCAATGACCTTGGCATGACGTTGNGCACCAAGAACTGCCATCGACCTCCGAAANTGATTAGGACATATATTAGGAAAAGCAGAGAGGTANTTTTTTTTGACAGATTCAGCAGTTTCGATAGAAACATCGCGCCTTGCATCCTCAATTAGTGATATTAAGTCATAAGTCACGGGTCCCACTACAGCGTCCTGAAAATCCAGTAAACCGCATGCTGCAATTCCCACACGACCTTCTAATCGCATTAAATTGTCTACATGGTAATCCCGCAAAACTAAATTTTGAGGTACTCCAAGATCAAGACCAATAAGTTGGCGCCATTTCAACTTATATTCTAACTTTGACTTTTCAGACAATTCCCAATTATTAAAAGCAGGGACAAACCAATCCGTTAGAAGAGAAACCTCGGCAATAAATTTATTTAATGTATATTGCTCTAGATTATTTGGAACGGTTTGGTTCAAAGGTCTCGAATGTAAATCAATAAGAAAATCGGTCGCCAGCAGGTATAGTTTCTTTTCGTTTTCGCCAGCTGCTAATAAACTCGTAAAGGTATTTTCACCAAAATCCTCTAAAAGTACTAATCCTAATCCTCTGTTTGCGGCGAATATAGAGGGAGCACTATAACCTAGGGACTTAAGGTGTCGGGCAATCTTTAGAAAAGGATCAACTTGTTCTAAGTCCGGCGGCGCATCCATTAATATTGCTCCGCGTCCTTTGTCCTTTAATCGGTAATAACTTCGGAAAGAAGCGTCACCCCCCAATTTGATGCGTTCAGCATTAGACCAACCATTAATCTCAAGAAATCTTTGGATAGTTTTTTGTCTTTTAGCCATTAAATACCTGGTCCAATTCTTCGCGCTTCCAAGCACCGGGGTTTTCAACACGTAAAATTCTGTTTTTGCTAGCATTGTCCGAAGATAAAAACAGATTTAGCATATTAGAGGGTTGAAGGTATCCAAGTCTCTCTGGCCACTCTATTAACGCAACCCCCTCAGTAAAAAGTTCCTCTAATCCCAATTCAAGAATATCTGGAGGATGTTCAACACGATAAAGATCAATATGAAAAATTTTGAATTTTGGGAAGTCGTACTCTTCTATTAGTGTGAAAGTCGGGCTGGGAATTTCAAAAGTGGGCATACCATGCACTTCGGTTAATCTGTTAATAATAAACCGCGCAAGAGTAGATTTCCCAGACCCAATAGGACCGGATAGGCCGATAACGTCTCCTAATTTTAATCTTTGTGCTAGTCGCGCAGAAAAACTCTGCGATACCTCAAGATTCTTGAGGATTATTGATAAGGTAAATTCACAATTATCAACCATTTCTATGGCTGTTTTTACTCTTCGATGCCGAATCTCGCAATAAACAGTTAATAACGGTAAAAGTCAGGCTTGAATGGACCCTCTTGCGGTAAACCTAAATATTTTGACTGTTCTTCTGTTAATTCGGTAAGCTTCACACCAAGTTTTTCCAGATGTAATTTAGCTACCTTCTCATCCAGCTCTTTGGGAAGAACATAAACTTTATTCCCATATTTCTTACTATTATTCCATAGCTCTATTTGTGCTAGCGTTTGGTTAGTGAATGAAGCACTCATTACAAAGCTCGGATGCCCAGTGGCGCAACCAAGATTTACCAAACGCCCCTCAGCCAGAAGAATTATGCGCTTACCATCAGGAAATTCCACTTCGTCAACTTGGGGTTTAACATTATGCCACTTATAATTTTTTAGCTCTTTAACCTGAATTTCACTATCAAAATGACCGATATTACAGACAATGGCGCGCTCTTTCATTTCTCGCATATGATCAAGGATAATAACGTCGATATTGCCCGTAGTTGTTACAAATATATCACCAGCTGCTGCTGCCTCATCCATAGTCGTAACTTCGTAACCCTCCATCGCCGCCTGCAATGCACAAATCGGATCAATTTCTGTCACTAAAACGCGGGCACCACTTACTTTCAGAGATTCTGCTGAACCTTTACCTACATCACCATACCCGCAAACTACTGCCACCTTTCCTGCGAGCATTACGTCAGTAGCACGGCGGATGCCATCAACTAGACTTTCTCGACAACCATACAGATTATCAAATTTTGACTTTGTAACAGAGTCATTAACATTCATTGCCGGCACTTTAAGAGTGCCGTTTTTTTCCATTTCATATAACCTGTGAACCCCTGTGGTCGTTTCTTCAGATAGACCACGAATTTCTGCAAGTAGATCTGGACGTTTTTGGTGAATTACCGCCGTAACATCACCGCCATCATCGAGTATCATATTTGGTTTCCAACCACCTGGGCCTTCTAGGGTTTGCTCGATACACCACCAAAATTCTTCCTCCGTTTCTCCCTTCCACGCAAATACCGGAATTCCCTCTGCAGCAATTGCTGCTGCAGCCTGGTCCTGGGTAGAAAAAATATTGCAGGAACTCCACCTTACTGATGCACCAAGATCCTTAAGAGTCTCAATTAAAACTGCTGTCTGTATAGTCATATGCAAACAGCCAACAATTTTTGCTCCTTTAAGTGGTTGCAAATCAGCATATTCGTCTCGAAGAGCCACAAGGCCTGGCATTTCTGTCTCGGCTATTTTGATTTCTTTGCGACCCCATTCAGCAAGTGAAATATCAGCAACCTGATAATCTTTTGCAGAACCCATTTGAATCTCCTTCACTTTATAAATAAAAACTAACTTTTAAATCCGACCTGTATCTCAAATACTTTGAACCAGAAAAATAACGCCGTATAACAATCAAACACACTTAAAGGCAATAGTACAAAATTTGAACGTCATTCCTCATCAAAACATTTTTTTATAAGCTCCACTAGTGCATTTAGTCCCTCTTCCTCATCCGCCCCCTGAGCGGTAATTAAAATATCCACCCCCTGACTAGCGCCAAGCATCATCAACCCCATAATTGATCGCGCCGATACGCTTAACCCATCAACTTCCACCTTTATTTCTGAATGAAATTTTTCCGCCAATTTCGTGAACCGTGCCGCTGCTCTAGCGTGTAATCCCCTCTTGTTTATAATTGTCACCCTTTTTTCGATCAAATTTTTACTCGTTTTATTTTTTTATAAATTTTATCAAAAAACATTTAGTGATTTTTTCGATCATTAAGTATTTTTGAAGCAACACTGATATACTTTCTACCAGCATCAGCTGCATCTAAAGCCGCATCCTTTAGTTTATGTGTCTGACGT
>PBWY01000019.1 GCA_002727395.1 Rhodospirillales bacterium
TAAACAATGCTGCTTTGGCAGCAACGCCGTTATAAGCTCCCCACCCAAATTTTATGTGCCGGCCGGCGACGTAATTCCTAAATGGAATTATAAAATAATCAAACTCGGTTTCTGGAAGTGTCGTAATAATTTCCTTAACGAGGCTGTTGGATAAACGTTCATCTCCATCAAGCTCCAATATCCAATCACTAGTACAAGCTGAAATACCCTGTGAACGCCTATCCCCTTCATTAGGCCAATCTCCCATTATAAGCTTTGCACCTAATTGTTCCGCAATAGACCCCGTCCTATCTGTCGATCTATCTAAAACTACCACAATCTCATCGGCAAATTCACCACTGCCTATGCAATCAGCTATTTGCGACTCTTCATTGTGAGCAACAATCAACAAAGAAACTTTATTTCCTGACACGAAAGACTCCTAAACTAGAAAAGAGAAATTCTTTCTCAATAATCTCAGAATCAAGATTAATTTTCTAAAACTATTTACCTAAAGCAATTTAACTCCCCTTTATTTCTTGAGGTCAATTATAAAAAGGCTAGTGTCAGTAAATTTGGTTATGTATGTTTCGGTTATAAAGTTTATTGCAATGCAACAATTTCAGGGGTTAGCATTTTGAAACCCAAAAGAAACATAGCTCAACGCCTCCTAGATAGATTTTTTTATAAGTATTATGCTCGCAATTTGCTGTACGAATTGCAAATGAGAGCCCGCTCGGAATCTGCAGATTTTGTGCAAGCTGAAATGCCAGAAGCACAGATATTCAGGACCCATCGCGATATAATCAATTTTGCTATTAATAACTCGCCTGCAGATGGCCTTTTTTTGGAATTTGGGGTTGCCACCGGCAAAACAATTAGTGAGATAGCATCAATAGTTCCTAGTGGAACAACTGTTTATGGATTTGATAGCTTTAAAGGATTGCCAGAAAATTGGTCAGGCCATATAGAAACCACTGGCGCATTTAAACAAAATAAAATACCCAATGTGCCCCCCAATGTCTCCTTGGTTCCCGGACTATTTAGAGAAACACTGCCAGAATTTTTTGTTGATAAGAATGGGAAAGTGAGCTTTGCCCACATTGACTGCGATCTTTATAGCTCTACCGCCGCTATTTTGGATAATATCGGATCAAGACTTGGATCTGGAACTATGATCCTATTCGACGAATATTTTAATTACCCCGGGTGGAAGCTGCACGAACACAGGGCATGGATGGATTTTTCTAATGATTCCAAAATTGCCTTTACCTACGTTGGGTTCACGGCATTAGACGGGAAAGTTTTAATTCGTGTTGACTAAACAACCACAATATGGTGCCCCCCGCCAGAATCGAACTGGCACTCCCTTGCGAGAACTAGATTTTGAGTCTAGCGCGTCTACCAATTCCGCCAGAGGGGCTGATGACTCAATTGCATGCAAAATGACCAATTTTATGCCCTATAGTCAAGCAAAGTCGTCTTTTATTCCATGAAAAAACAGAACACGTTTAAATCTATATTATATAAATTTAAATGAAAGAATTAATGTAACTCTATAGTTTTTATAAACTAAAAACATATCCGTTCAAATGCTCTGAAAGGTTTGGCCTTGCTAAAGCGATCTTACGACTGGGTTTTTTCTTATTCTTCTCATCCCAAAGCTTTTTGGTTATTGGTTGTAATTTCCTTCCTCGAGAGCTCTGTTTTCCCGATTCCACCAGACCTATTGTTAATCCCGATGGTACTTGCGACACGTACACGTTGGTTAGTACTTGCGATGGCATGCACCCTGGCATCAGTACTAGGTGGACTATTTGGATACGCCATTGGATATTTTCTTTATGATACAGTCGGTAAAACACTCATAGAATTTTATGGATATACGGCGCTTTTCGCCAAATTTCAGGAACGTTACAACGAACTGGGTAGCTGGATCGTTTTTATAGCCGGAACTACTCCATTTCCTTATAAAGTGATTACAATTGCTAGTGGGGCCACACAACTTGACCTTTCAACTTTTACTATAGCCTCTATATTTTCACGTGGCCTGCGGTTCATTTTAGTCGCTGGTTTATTATTTTTTTTAGGCCCTTCAATCAGGAGTTTTATTGAAAAGCGATTGGGCCTTATGTTGGCAGCAGTCGTCCTCCTTGTTATTGCTGGGTTTGTAATCGTAGAATATTTCTTATAAAGAACGGTTTATCTTGACCCTCGACCTTTTAGGCCACATATCATCTCTATTATGAAAACTAGTTCTTTCTCCCCATTTAAACATTACAATACTGTAATCATTGCTGCCATTGCATCGGCTAGTCTTCTTATAACCGCGTTGATTCTTGAATATTCTGCTGGCTTGATATCTTGTACTCTTTGTAATGCACAACGATGGCCCCACGCCATTGTGCTTGGTTTATGTCTAATTGCTTCTTTACCAATTTTACCCAATATAAGAAGAGTATTACTTGGTATAATATCCCTTGCATTTGCAACAACTGCTCTAATCGGCGTATACCATGCCTCCATCGAATATGGTTGGATTTCCGGGCCCACTGGATGTTCCGGTAATATCACCGGCAACTCAATTGAAGAACTCCGACGCCAACTTTTAGCACAATCATTTGCAAGATGTGATCAGGTTGCCTGGAGTTTGTTTGGAATTTCTCTCGCTGGATATAACTTTTTAATATCTGGAGTACTTTCCCTAATTTGTGGGATTTCATCACTATGTAGATTTTCTAAAACCACACTATGAAAAAAAATCAGCAAAAACAATCAGACGTCACCGGCGAAAATAGAATGCCTGGTGACCCCTATCCAGAGAAGATAGTTGAAACGATCCTTCGTGTGGACCACGCAGGAGAACACGGCGCAATTAGGATTTATCAAGGACAGCTGGCTGTTCTTTCTGGAACAAAAGCCGAGGCCCCAATTAGAGAAATGATGGAACAAGAACAACATCATTTGGATAAATTCAATCAATTAATTGCTGACCGTAAGGTTCGACCGACCGCCCTTTCCCCATTATGGCACGTAGCAGGCTTTATGCTTGGTGCCGGCACGGCTTTTCTTGGCCCAAAAGCAGCTATGACATGCACTCAAGCCGTGGAAGAAGTAATCGACGAACACTATGAAAGTCAGGCAAAACAGCTAGGTGATGATGAAAACGAACTTCGCACTGTGATAGAGGAATTCCGCATGGACGAGTTAGCTCATAGAGATAAGGCTATTGAAGAAGGGGCGGAAGAAACAAGAGGCCACAAAACTTTATCCAGAGCAATTAAAGCTGGAACCAAATTAGCTATTTGGCTCTCAAAGAAAGTTTAAGGATACCTTTTCTTTCTTTCGCGGAATTTCCGATGACATCCAGAGCACGTCTTCCCGAGCGCCCGATATCCCGACTTCACAGCCTCCTCATTTCCGGCGCGACCGGCTTCGGCAAGTACTGTTGCTGCTCTCACCATAGCATTCATTGATCGGGAAAATTCTTCCCATTCCGCCCAAATTTTAGGCGAGGCCCTACTAGGCCGTTCAAGACTATTTTTAGAAAACAACCTAATCGCTCCCCGCCCGTTTAGGGCTATTCGCTCTGAGGCTGCCGCTACTATGGAGCCATCAAAAGGATTTCGACCCCGGACTATTACCCCTATTCGTTTCATTTCAGCGCCTATAGCCTTCATGTTTTCCATCCGCTTTTTAACATCACCTTTAGCTCCCGCATGACTGAGCTGCACATGAGACATCAAGACACGGTTCTTTTTCTCAACATCGGATTGGGCACTTACGTAATTTTCGAACGGAAAAGAAAACAAATAAGTCACTAATAAAAATAGAACACCAAATTTAAAATCTTTCATCAGAACAACATAAATTTCAATTATGGCAAAAGTTCGTCTCTAGAACATATAACACTCATTATCATGAAAAATTTAAGGTAAAAATAAAATTTTATTATTAATCTTTAATACTTTTACCGCACTTCATCTAGTATCGTCATAATCGTCCAATACACCCCGGCAAGCACCATTCAGGCGGCACACACTGGTTATGTTTCATTTAAGCACTATTCAAAGATACGGAGGCTTATTGTACGGCCTTAACAAAACTATCCGGTAAAATATTTCCCCATTTCTCACGTATACGGGAATCTAGCTCGGGACTGTTACGTGCAACAATCGGAAAAGTTTCCTGACGGCGGAATGGGATGCAGGCATCAACCACTACACGGGCATTACGGCGATCAGTTTCGTCATCAAAACACATTGGATCCAGATGTGAACTCCAACCTCCCGAAACAATCTCAACATCTTCACGGGGATCACATCTTGTACACATGGACCAAAGGACATCATTGACATTAGTTGGGTCTATATCCTCGTCCACAACCACGGTCCAGCGATTACAGTAGGCACCCGCCAAGCACTGAGATGCCACCAACCCCGCTTGCTTGGCATGCCCTCCATATAATTGCTTAATCGAAATCGTAAGCCAGAATCTGCTTCCTCCCGCCTCGTGTGCCCATACGCCCCTAACTTCGGGGATACCGGCTGCCTCCAGTTGTGACCAAACAGCACCACAACGATAATGACCAAGGTAATAAGTATTATCATTCGGCGGCACTGCCGGTACAGCCCCCATGAGCACGGGTTTGTCCCTGTGCATCATTGTTTCCACACGAATTGCGGGCTCTGGTCTCTGGCCTCCAGCATAGTAACCGGTCCATTCCCCCAGTGGGCCTTCGACTACTTCATCATCTGGGTGAATGAAACCTTCTAGGGAAATTTCAGCATTCGCGGGCACGGGCAGGCCAGTTTTAGGCATATTTATAATTTCAACGGCGTCGCCGAATATTCCCCCGGCGGCTTCATATTCACTTTTTCCATATGGGATCTCAAGGCCTGCAAGCATAAATAAAGCTGGATGCATACCAAACACAGCTGCGACCGGGCATGGCTCACCTCGGGAATGATATTTTTCCATAATCAGTCGACCGTGCTTACCCGGAGACATCATCACTGAGGCCACATTTTTTTCATGAACTTGCATTCGGTAGGTACCATAGTTAATCCAATCATTATCCGGATCTTTCATCACCACCATACAGGCGGTTCCAATAAAGTGCCCACCATCATGTTCATGCCAGACGGGAGTTGGAATAGATGTTAAGTCAACATTTCCACCTTCCAAAACGTTATCTAAAAGTGGGCCGCCATTTACCTGCTTCGGCGGAATCGAAGGAGCATCACTCATATATTTACGCCACCACTGCACCAATTCCATTTCTGAGGCATCAACTGGTAGCCCGAGAGCTAAATTAATTCTCGGTGTAGAGGTCAGGAGATTAGCTAGCACTCTATGGCCTTTGGGAAACCCCGGAATGTCATCGAAGATAAGCGCTGGGTTTCCCATTTTACGCTGAACAATATCAACAATACCGCCAATATCTTCCTTAGGTTCTGCCCCCGAAATTTTATGCAATTCCCCTGAATTTTGAATTTCATCGATCCAGTTTCTTAAATCTTTATTCGCCACGTCAGTTTCTCCAGACAGGTTTTATACAATTTATGGTTACCTTGTTTTGATACGATTGAAAACGGAAAAAAATGTTTGTTCTTCTTCTTGCGCTTCAAAGCTTAAGGTGGGACCATTAGAACATGGCATGTCATCTAATTTTTGAACTCTAAGAAGGAGGAAGGCGTGAAGGCGCCCAAATTTAATTATATAAAGGCAAATTCATTACAACAAACGCTAGAACTATTAGATGAATTAGGTGAGGAAGGGCGTATCATTGCAGGAGGACAGAGCCTTATGCCAACCCTTAATATGCGCCTTTCACAGCCCAATACGCTTATTGATATTAATGGACTGCAGGACCTTGAAGGAATTACTCTCGAAGGCGAAATCGTTAAAATTGGAGCTCTTACCCGTCACATAGACGTTGCTCAATCCTCCATAATTTCTGAGCATTTATCTCTAATAAGCAAAGCGATGCCCCATGTCGCACATGTTGCAGTTCGAAACCGCGGGACCATCGGAGGTAGTATTGCCCTAGCTGACCCTGCTGCCGAAATGCCGGCCTGCGCCCTTGCTTTAGGCGCCATTATGGTGGTTGAAAGCTTGAAAGGCAGACGAGAAATTGCCGCCGAAGACTTCTTCAAAGGGCTATATGAGACCGAGCGGAAACCAAACGAGCTATGAGTCGAAATTCTTATTCCAGTGGAACGCCCTGAGGATATTTCAGTATTTATGGAACTAGCTCAAAGGCATGGCGACTTTGCCATGGCCGGTATAGCCTGTCTTGCTCAGGTCAAAGACAAAACATTTAAAAATTTAAAATTAGTCTATTTTGGCAGTGAAGATAAACCCACTCTTGCAAAAAACACTATAGCCTCAATGCTTGGAAAAACATGGTCAGAAGATTGTTGCAAAACTGTAACTGAATCCTTAAACGACGACCTGAATCCAATGGAGAACCTACAAGGTGGTTCAGCCATGAAACTGCATTTACAAAATGTACTCACAGGAAGAGTTCTTAGAACTGCCCTAGACCAAGCGGAGACAGAGTAATGAGTGAAATTACGATGGAAATCACTCTTACCGTCAATAGTGAGAAAATTACCAAGACCGTTCCGGTTCGCCAACATCTTGTAGATTTTCTTCGAATGGAATTAGGCCTCACTGGTTCTCATTTAGGATGTGAACATGGTGTTTGTGGTGCGTGCTCCATTCGGGTGAATAATGCAGTCGTACGCGGCTGTCTGATGCTCGCAGTCCAGGCCGATGGCGCCGATGTCGTCACGGTAGAAGGACTCACAGAAACTAAGGAGATAGAAGATCTGCAAAAGAACTTTGTGGAAAGAAATGCTATGCAATGCGGTTACTGTACACCAGGGATGTTGGTCACCGCAGCTGAACTTTTGCGCACCACTAAACCCATAAGCAGAGACGATATTCGAAATCATTTATCGGGCAATTTTTGCCGTTGTACAGGATATCACGCTATTATTGATGCTGTTGAGACAACCATCAACAACCGCTTGAAGGGACGGTAAATAATGGGCAAGGAAACCCAAATAAATCTGCTAGACCGTCCTAACAGTTACGTGGGACGTATCCTGTCACGCGATGCCGCAAAACGAGCTGTAGCAGGTAGAGGGCGCTATACAGACGATATTATGCCACACCGTACTCTTCACGCAGCGTTCGTAAGAAGCCCCTACGGGCATGCAAAGATCTTATCGATAGATATTAAGGCCGCACAGGAACACCCTGGTGTAGCACTGGTAATGACGGGTGAAGAACTCTCGGAGATGTGCACAGGGCCTTGGGTTGGTACTCTGGTTTGTTTTGAAGGTATGAAATCTGCGCCACAAAACCCAATGGCGGTTGACAGGGCATGTTGGCAAGGTGAACCAGTTGTCATGGTAGTTGCGAGCAGCCGTGCTGTTGCAGAAGACGCATGCGAATTGGTTTCTGTCCACTACGAAGAATTACCAGTCGTGGTTGACAAGGAAGCTGCTCTCGACCCAGAGATACCAATAATCCACCCTGAATTAGGGGATAATCTTGCATTTGAAAAAACTATTGAAACTGGGGATGTGGAAAAAGCAACATCTGAAGCCGATATTGTTATTGAGGATACTTTTACGTTTGGGCGCCATACCGCTGTCAGTTTAGAGCCTCGGGCGCTTTTGGCAGAATTTGACCCCGGTACTGACCGGTTAACTATACATACCAGTAGCCAATGCCCCCACATGATTCAGGCAGTGTTTGCCCGCACATTGGGTGTCCCCGAACATAATGTTCGAATTGTAGCGCCGGATGTCGGCGGCTCTTTTGGTCTCAAGATTCATACCTTCGGCGATGAGGTAGCCACAACGGCCGCATCCATAAAACTCGGAAGACCGGTTAAATTTATAGCTGACCGGCTAGAAAGTTTCGCAACCGACATTCATGCGAGGGAAAACCGTGTGAAAGGACGGATTGCTGTTACTAAAGACGGGATCATCACCTCAATGGATATAGATATACGGTCCGGCGCTGGTGCATATTCACAGTACCCTAGAACCAGCGTTTTTGAAGCAAATCAGATCCTGAATATCACCGGTGGCCCATACGCCCACCAGAATTATCGTGCGACAACACAAGTTGTCTATCTGAACAAAGTTCCAACATCACAATATCGCGCAGTAGGGCACCCAATTGGAAATTCTGTAGGGGAGTCTTTGGTCGACCAGGCCGCTGACGCTTGTGGTATCGATCCCGTGGAGTTTAGACGTCTTAACGTCATGCGCGACGACTCTTACCCACGTACTAGCGCAGCGGGAATTGAGATGCAGGATTTATCTCATCAAAAATGCCTTGAGACTCTCGTTGCAGAGATGAATTATGATAGTCTTCGAACCGAGCAAGCTGCTTATAGAAAAAAGGGGATCCAGCGAGGTATTGGAATAGCCGCGTTCATAAAAGGCACTGCACCGGGTCCGTCAGGATACTATGGTGCTGGTGGAGCCCCCATTGCGACGCAAGATGCATGCACCGTTAAATTGGAGCCCTCTGGGGGCATATTATGCATGGTAGGCGTGACTGACCAGGGACAAGGTGTTGATACGGTGATGGGTCAAATCACTGCTGCGACAATAGGAACTCCCATAGATTCTGTTCGAGTAATAGAGGGTGATACCGACGCCGTCCCCTATGGGGGTGGAACTTATGCTTCTCGCGCTACTGCAATAGGTGGTGAAGCTACTTATCAGGCTGCATTAAGTCTTAGAAAAGAGATACTCGAGATTGCCGGCGCTTTACTTCAGGCGGATATAGACGCCCTCGATATTGTTAATGGAAATATTGTGAATAAAGGCGACACAGTGTCACGGATCTCCTTAGCAGAGATCGGACGAATAGGCCACTTTCAGGTCTCAGAACTGCCTAACCATATACAACCCGTTTTATCCGCAACCCATCGTTTCCGACTGCGTGATGCTCTATATATTTTTACCAATGGTATACAGGGCGCCTACGTTGAGGTTGATATAGATACGGGATTTATAAAACTTTTAAATCATTGGGTCGTAGAGGATTGTGGTCGTGTAATTAATCCGCAGCTCGCTGATGAACAAGTACGCGGTGGATGCGTACAGGGTCTGGGTGGAGCCCTTTACGAGGAATGTGTTTATGACTCCGCGGGTCAATTACAAAACGCTACACTTGCCGATTACTTGACCCCCATGGCAGGAGAAATGCCAGATATAAATGTTTCCCATATCCAGACTCATACAGGTGTATCCGAATTAGGAGCTAAGGGCGTTGGAGAGTCAGGAACCGGCGCTGCACCTGCTGTTGTGATGAATGCTGTAAATGATGCAATTCGCCCTTTTGGGGGGAAAATAACATCCCAACCCATGTCACCAACAATAATATTAGAAGCCTTGGGAAAAATATAACGTTTAAGTTCAAAAATGTTTTAAGTTAAATTCAGGATAAAGAAGCGTCGTGCCAACAGCTATATGGAAAAAAGCTATATTAGCAGAGAGCAAAATAATTGCTCACGTGGAAGGTAATGCATATTTTCCTCTAAAGACTGTAAATTCAAAATTTGTGCGTGCAAACCCTAGCCTTCATAAAACTTTTTGCCATTGGAAAGGTTTTGCCAGCTACTTCGACGTCATCGTTGGCAAAGACATCAATATTGGGGCCGCTTGGGAGTACAAAAAACCATACAAAGAAGCATACATTATTAAAAATCATATCGCTTTCTGGAATGGAGTAGAAATCATTGATGCTCCAAGTGGACGAGGGTTAGTGGAGGGGACCCCGAGTGAAAAATTTTGTAAAAGCGGTTGGGAGTCTTTGTGCTGGTTGATACGACATTCAGAAAATGACACCTTGGACCATAATGACTTATTAGAACATACAGGGCTGACCAAAGATCAATTCGATGAAGCTTGGAATATCCCAGATGTTGCGCGTTACGCAAAAAGGTATCGCTGGAGGATTCAAAGTCGAACACCCCTCCTGTTAAAACGCTGCAAAGGGAAACCTATTAATCCAAGGTAAATTATAGTTATAACTTCTTTACTCCTCCTGTAATTCTGAGTCCCAGTAAAGAAAATCATGCCAACTTTCATGAAGGTAATTAGGAGGAAAAGCACGCCCGTTTTCTTGTAATTGCCAAGTGGATGGTTGTTTGGGCATATTATGTGGGTACATCTCGCTTTCTTTTACACTTTTATTTGCCTTCCTCAGATTACAAACCGAACAAGCTGTTACAACATTGTCCCAATTTGTCCTACCTCCCTTAGAACGGGGTACAACATGATCAAAAGTTAACTCATGGACCGGAAACCACTCTCCACAATACTGGCAATCAAAGCGATCCCTAAGAAATACGTTAAACCTTGTAAATGCCGGCTGTCTGGACAGGGGTATGTATTCTCTGAGAGCAATAACACTGGGCAATTTCATTGTAAAAGATGGCGAACGTGCAGAGACATCGTATTCAGCAACAATATTTACCCGATTGAGAAAGACCGCTTTAACAGCATCCTGCCAACTCCATAGCGACAATGGAAAATAACTCAATGGCCGAAAATCGGCATTAAGAACCAGAGCAGGTGAGTCACTAATTGAAGCCAAGATATTTTAACCTAGAAGTATTTTTCTCTATAACAAACACGCAGTTGCAACTCTTCTGATTTGTTCATTTTTATTTGAGAAATGATACAAGGTTATTAAAAGCGATACAACGCCATCACATTATATCTGTTTGACCCATATGTTTTTTAAGCATTTAATTACAAGCCCTGCACGATGTATTCGAAAGGATGGTCCAAATGGATAAAAAATCATCTGTTATAAATTCGAAATTTTTATCGCATGGCACTCTGGGCTCAAAAGATCTAACCGCCACACGAAAATTTTATGAAGAATTTCTCGGTATCGACGTTATACAAACCAGCAAGATTTCTCTGATGATAAGACTTGGCGGCAATCATATTTATGTAGTAGTCCAAGATAAAAATATGCAGGAGATGTCCCGCCTCAATCATAACGGAATAGATGTCGAGAATGATTTAGAAGTTGATAAATCTCATAAGGCCGTCCTCGAGAGTGCTGAAACATGGGGTTTATATAATATTTCAAAGCCATTGGAACAACATGGCACTTACAGTTTTCACTTTTGGGATCGGGACGGTAATTGTTGGGAAATTTTAAGTAATCCTGTCGATGGATATAATTGGATTTTCAATATGGGTGACCTCGAAGGAAAGGGTCATTGGGATCCAAAGCTAAGAAGATCAAGGCTTGAGACCTCAATGAGAAATTAATGATTTATTTCGAATATGCGCGACAAGAACTCTGCACCTAACATTATTCCTTCTTGATCAATTCCATGAGCAAGTCCAGGTCTCGAGTGAGTATCAACTTTCACTCCATTTTCTCTAAGCTCATCCGCAGCAGCTTGCATCAGATCTATAGACAATAAGGGATCCTCCTCTCCATGGATTAACATTACTGGGGGGCGGACTATTAAATCAGTGGCAAGCTTTTCTGGTGCCTCAAGTCTACCCGAATAACCTAGAATACCCGCTGGACATTTAGAACGACGGACCCCGACATGTAAGGATAGCATTGTCCCTTGTGAAAACCCAAGCAACGCGAGATTTTTGTCAAGTAAACTGCGCTTTTCTAACTCGACATTAATAAACTCATCTATCGTAGCAGAAGCTAATTCTATTTGAGTTAGACGGTCTCGACTATCCCCTTCCCAAACATCAAACCACTGCAATCCGCCAAACGGGTTTTGTGCACAAGGATAAGGAGCGTTGGGTGATATGAAAGCGGTATTTGGTAAAAATTCTGATAAAGGATTAGCTAGTCCAATCAGATCATCACCGTTTGCACCATACCCATGCAATAAAATGACAAGATTTTTAGCGTAACCGGAAATTGGCTCAACATTAGGACCTGAAAGATTTGGTAAATCAGTCATGAAGGTTTTTCTCCCGCTTGCGGTCTAATTTCACAAAGGTAATAATGCCAGAGTATACGAGCTGCGACAGACCTGAAGGGACGCCACTGCTCCCCCAATTTTTTTAGATCATTTTCATTCGGACGAGAAGCTAGTTTCTTTACTTTTGCTGCGCCTACAGCCAATGCAAGGTCCCCAGTTGGCCAAACATCCGGTCGACTCAGCGCTTCCATTAAATATACGTCTGCTGTCCAAGGACCAATCCCCTTAATTTTCATTAGTTCCCTCTTTACTACCTCATCACTGAGCTTGCCCAGATCATTTATAGAAAGGGTACCATCAATAACCGCTTGGGATAACAAACGACTATAAGAAATTTTTTGCCGTGAGAAACCGATAGAGCGCAGTTCCTCAAAACTAAGTAATAAAATTTCCTTTGGTGTAGGGTCGGACCCTAGCCAGGATACTAACTTTTCAAAGGTTGCACGTGCGGAGGCAAGTGATACTTGTTGTTCAAGTATCAAATATATTAATGTTCTAAAACCTTCTGGCCTATTCCAAAGAGGAGGGGCACCGAATTTCTTTACCACTTTTTCTAAATCTGCATCTTGACTACAAAGTTTAGCAGTCGCCTTCAATAACTGCCCTTTGGTCAAACTTAAACTCACTGGTGCAATCCACGTTGAATTTCTATATAGTCCCGATTTTCGGGTAATAAGAGACCATGCCGAATAAAAAAATCAATATTTACCGCCGCACAATTAAATTTAAATGCCGTTGTGTCAGCTGTAATAGACATTACCTCACGAACAGGTAGTAACTTAAAATCTTCAACTTCTCCATCAGTATTGATAGGATTAAAGTCACTGGGTAATTCCAAGTCAAACACGAACATGGTATCTGGTTTTAAACAGTTATTTTCTTCGTGTTTATAAGTAATGGATCCAACCGCTTTTGCTTTCCGGGCTAAATCGGGAGGAATTGCTGCCTCTTCGGCACACTCTTTTAGAATATTTTCGCGCAAACTAAGTCCCACCGGTTGGCCTCCTGCCACCATATTATCAAGTTGGCCAGGATAAGTTGACTTATTATCGGCACGACGACCAATCCACATGAAAATGTCATTTCTTAAACTGACGAAACCATTGATATGAATGCCATGGGCAGACACACCAAACCTAGAAATAGCACTGCGGTCCATTTCAAAAAACGGTGTTGAATAAAATCCTGTACTTACAGGATATAGCTCGTCTGAGCGTTCCGCAATCCAGCCCTCCTCTGCGAGAAATTTGACCACACAATCAATGGCCATTGTCCTCTCCTGATAAGTGACTAATTGGGGTGACAGACAAATTTCTTTTTCGAAAAATTCAAAGATTTGATCAAATTTTTTTAACACATGGCAAAATTCATGATGTATCCAACCGACACGGGTTCCATCTACAACGAAGGGTATAAACTTCGAGAGGTCATCAACGTTATTACATTGTTTAATTCGATCGAGAAAACTCATGTACTTTGGCTTCAGACACCATATATTATTAAAAATATTTATTCTATAACATGCAAAAATTTTAAATAGTGATCTCGGTCTTGTAACTATAATAATTTACCTTATTTAATGAAATAATTATGCAACAAACTTTTCCATGGCTTGTGATATTTGCTGTTGGCCTTACTTTTTTGGTATTGGTCACAGGATTATTTGGGATGTTGCGTCCTGGTAGAGTCAATGCAAAACGTTCAAATATACTTATGCGATATCGCATTTTATTCCAAGCAGTAGCAATTGCCTTAATCGCAACAGCGTTCTTGATCGGTCGAGACTAAAAAACTTAGCCACTTCTAGAATTATTCAATGTATTGATCCCGCTCGTATTTGTTCGTATATCTATATGTGCTAGGAACACAATTGTATGAACAATCAAATGTTATTTTAAATCCGAGTTTATCATGAAAATTCTTGTCGCAGTAAAACGGGTAATAGATTACAACGTCAAAGTTCGTGTTAAAGGAGACAATAGCGGTGTTGAGTTAACCAATGTCAAAATGTCTATGAATCCTTTTGACGAAATTGCTGTAGAGGAAGCAATTAGACTNCAGGAGGCCGGAACNGCATCCGAGGTAATAGCTGTNTCCTTGGGNGAAGCAAAATGTGCAGAAACAATTCGAACAGCNTTAGCTATGGGNGCAGATCGNGGAATCCATGTTAAGACTGATGAAGAATTGCAACCGTTAGCAGTNGCGAANCTTCTAAAAGCCATTTGTGAAAAAGAAGGTCCNGATGTCGTAATTCTTGGAAAACAAGCTATTGATGANGATTGTAGCCAAACNGGTCAGATGCTGGCNGCTTTAATGGGTTGGGCACAGGGTACCTTTGCATCCAAAGTAGAAATTAATGATGGAAAAGCTCTAATAACTCGTGAAATTGACGGAGGTCTGGAAACCGTAAATCTTGTTATGCCCGTGGTTATCACCACAGACTTGAGACTTAACGAACCACGGTATGCATCGCTTCCAAATATTATGAAGGCTAAGAAAAAACAGATCGACGAATATTCACCAGCGGATCTTGAGGTCGATGCCACACCTAGATTAAAAACTTTGCGTGTAGATGAACCACCGCCTCGTAAGGGTGGTGGTAAAGTTATCGATGTTGCAGAACTTGTCGATAAATTGAAAAATGAAGCAGGAGTAATCTGATGACTGTTTTAGTAATCGCGGAACATGATAACCATGAAATTAAAGGGGCAACACTGAATACCGTAACGGCCGCTTTAGAATTAGGTGATAAAGATCTTGATCTGTTGATTGCGGGGGAAAATTGTCAAGAAACTGCAAATAAAGCTTCAGCTATATCCGGCGTCAGTAAGGTGTGTATTGTTGATGATGCTGTATACGCTAATGGTCTCGCTGAACCATTTGCCGAACTAATTGTTGGATTAGCTAGCAATTATACACATATCATATTTCCGCATACTACTAGTGGGAAGAATATTGCCCCCCGTGTTGCAGCTCTTCTGGATGTTGCCCAAGTCTCCGATATTGTCGAAGTACAGTCAGCCAATACATTTGTTCGACCTATTTATGCAGGAAATGCTTTGGCAACGGTGCAAGCTGAAGACTCCAAACTCGTTATAACTGTGCGCAGTACTGCATTTGAGAAAGCAAAAATTGGTGAAGTACAGGCGACCATAGAAGCAATAGATGCAAAAAATAGCCCAGAAATTTCATCTTTTGTTAGTCAGGAATTGACTAGATCAGAGCGTCCGGAATTAACATCAGCCCGTATAGTAGTCTCTGGTGGTCGAGGCATGCAATCGGGAGACAATTTTCATCTAGTGGAAGCTGTTGCAGATAAAATTGGGGCGGGGGTTGGGGCCTCCCGCGCGGCCGTTGACGCAGGATATGTCCCTAATGATTACCAAGTCGGTCAAACCGGTAAGATTGTAGCGCCTGAGCTTTATGTGGCAGTTGGTATTTCTGGTGCAATTCAACACCTCGCCGGAATGAAGGACAGCAAAGTTATCGTCGCCATAAATAAGGATGAAGAGGCACCAATTTTTCAGGTTGCGGACTACGGACTAGTTGGTGATCTTTTTGAAGAATTACCTGCTCTCGCTGCTGAACTTGACAAACAAAATGTCAAACCTCGATAAATTCATATCACTTTATTAAAACTGGATGAAAATTTAAAATGAAAACCAGCTCAAAAATTACCAAAGTTGGTATTATTGGAGCTGGACAAATGGGCAGTGGAATAGCTCATGTATGCGCTCAGTTTGGCTTCGATGTCTTACTTTATGACATTGCTAAAGAGGTAATAGATAACTCTCTAATTGGTATTGAGAAACAGGCAAAACGGCTACACGAAAAACAACGAATTACCAAAAAAGATTATAAGGCAATATGCTCTAATATTTTAAAATCAACAAATTTGGAAGACTTTAGTGATCGCGAACTCATAATTGAAGCGGCAACCGAAGACGAAGAGATAAAAAAATCAATCTTCAAGACACTACTACCAATAATTCATCACAGTACTATTCTGGCGACAAATACCTCTTCAATTTCTATAACTCGCTTAGCCGCGGCGACAGATCGCCCCCAAGCTTTTATAGGGGTACATTTCATGAACCCCGTACCCGTAATGAAGCTTGTGGAAATAATCAAGGGTATTACCACCGATGATGTTACCTATCAAACTATCATTGATTTTATCTCGAGACTGGACAGAACAGCAGTGACTTCTCAAGATTTTCCGGCCTTTATAGTCAACCGTATTCTGGTACCCATGCTGAATGAAGCTATGTTTGTACTTTATGAGGGTATTGGTAATGTTAATGATATAGACCAAGCCATGAAACTTGGCGCAAACCATCCAATGGGGCCTTTAGAACTTGCTGACTTTATTGGACTGGATACATGTTTATCGATAATGCAAGTGATATTTAACGGATCTGGTGATAGTAAATACCGCCCCTGCCCATTATTGGTGAACTACGTAGAAGCTGGATGGCTCGGACGAAAATCTGGCAAAGGATTTTATGAGTATTCTCAAAAGGCGCCTATTCCCTCTTGAAAATTTAGTTACTAATTTTTCGATAATAATCAATCAGTTTTATCGCCTGAGGAGAATCCCATTCTACAGCACCTTTAAGACGCCCGAGTTCCTTGCCTTTTTTTGAAAATAGAATTGTGGTTGGTAGCCCCGTAACCTTTAAATACCGCGCCAATTGAATTTTTCTATCCACAAATGTATGAATGTTTCTAAGTTGAGATTTTTTCAAAAACGGCAATACTGCTCTCCACTCCATTAAATCTTGGGATATTGCTATTACAGTAAAGTCACTCCCGCCGCGTTTAGCCTGCAATTTATCCAGCGAGGCCATTTCACGTATACAAGGTGCACACCAAGTGGCCCAAAAATTTACTAAAAGAAGTTTTCCGTGGTACTTTTCAAGCGATACCCACTCGCCTCTCTTATCAAGAACTTTTAATTTCAAAGTCGGCCCGACCGAGCTAGTCGGTATAAAATTTTTCATTGAGCCTGCTAGTAGTGGTACAATAGTTTTTGTATCGATGCTATTTTGACTTGATTTATCGAAAAAAAACGCCCAGATGGCAATGGCGATGGCTAAAAAAGCGATAGATACGAGGATAAAGTTACGCATTTTACCTCTTGAACAAAATTGAGATCGAACCATGAACGAAAAAAAAATTCTTACATCTAAAAAAAAGCCTAAACCTGCCACGACACTACCTAGCCAGGAAAGTAAAAAAGTAGCTAATACAATGTGGGGCGGGCGGTTCAAAGATTCTCCAGATGTATTAATGGAAAATATAAATGCCTCTATTGATTTCGATCAACGTTTATATATTCAAGATATCACTGCATCGATTGCACATTGTAAAATGTTAGTTGATCAAAAAATTCTCGATACTTCTGCCGGGAAAAGCATCATCAATGGATTAAAGGAAATTAAAAATGAAATAGACAAAGGATCTTTTGAATTTAAAAAATCGCTAGAAGATATTCATCTTAATATAGAAGGTCGACTAGCAGAGAAAATCGGAGACGATGCCGGAAGACTTCATACAGCAAGATCACGAAACGATCAGATCGCAACAGATTTTAAATTATGGGTTCGTGACGCTATCGACACCTTAGATGAAGAGTTAAAGAACTTTCAAACAGCAATTCTTGATCAGGCAGAAAAGAATGCTGGAACTATAATGCCTGGATTTACACATCTACAGGCAGCCCAACCCATAACTGTTGGACATCATTTATTGGCATATGTTGAGATGCTTGGTAGAGATCGTGGCCGGTTAAGAGATGCGAGGGCAAGACTAAATGAGAGCCCATTGGGGTCTGCAGCGCTTGCGGGCACCTCTTTTCCTATTAACCGAGAACAAACCGCAAGGGAGCTGGGGTTTGACCGACCATCCGCCAATTCTATGGATGCGGTATCTGACCGGGATTTTGCGCTTGAATTTTTATCAACAGCGTCCATTACCGCTCTCCACCTATCCCGTTTGGGAGAAGAAATTGTGATATGGTGTTCTGCCCAATTCGATTTTGCGCGGCTTAGTGATGCGTTCTCTACTGGCAGTTCGATAATGCCCCAAAAAAGAAACCCAGACGGAGCCGAGTTAGTCCGAGGCAAAAGTGGCAGAATAATTGCATCATTGGTTAATTTAATTACTGTGATTAAGGGGCTTCCAATGGCCTACTCGAAAGATTTACAAGAGGACAAGGAACCCGTATTCGAGGCTGCTGACTCCCTATCAATCTCCATTGCAGTTATGACTGCAATGCTTAAGGATATGGAGTTTAATGTCCAAAACCTTAAAAAGGCTGCAGAGAGTGGATTTACTACTGCAACAGATTTAGCGGACTGGATGGTAAGGGTCTTAAATATTCCTTTTCGAAAGGCCCATAATATCGCCGGCCAAATGGTCAGCATTGCCGAAGAAAAAGGTTGTAGACTTGATGAATTATCACTGGCAGAAATGAAAGCGGTCGAACCAAAATTTACAAATGACGTATTTTCAGTTCTAGGAGTTGAGGAATCGGTTACTAGCAGAAACAGCTTTGGAGGAACTGCACCACAAAATGTAAAAAACGCAATAAAGAAAGCCCGTGAAAGGTTTTTGTAATGCGGTATATATTTTTGTGTATTTGTATTGTTGGTATTAGTATAGCATTATCGTCGTGTGGTAAAAAGGGCAGCCTTGAGAGGCCTCCAACCCTGGAGAAAGAAGAGTATCCGAGAGCTTACCCGCAATGACTCAATTTAATTATCAAAATGGGAGATTATTTGCTGAAAACGTTGATGTAGCAGAAATTACATCAACTCTTCGGACACCATTTTACTGTTATTCCAAGGCTAGTTTAAGAAAAAACTACCTCGCGTTTGAAGAAGCCTTAGACAAGTTTAATTCGAGAATTTGCTATGCTGTAAAAGCTAATTCTAATTTAGCCATTATTAAAACTCTTGGAGACTTGGGTGCCGGGGCCGATGTCGTCAGCGAAGGTGAAATTCGTCGAGCTCTCGCTTCGGGAATACCCGCGAAAAAAATAGTCTTCTCTGGGGTTGGAAAAACGCGCGAGGAAATGGAATTTGCAATAACCGAAGGTGTTGGTCAATTCAATATTGAATCTAAAGGCGAACTTGAAACTCTGAATGAAGTCGCAAAGAAACTAAATAAGATTGCATCAGTGGCTTTCAGAGTTAACCCAGATGTCGACGCACAAACCCACAATAAAATCTCTACTGGCCGAAAAGAGGATAAATTTGGAATAGATATAAATCTTGCACCACATTTATATCAAAAAGCGGCTGGGCTACCTGCGATCGAACCTGTAGGGCTTGCGGTTCATATTGGATCACAGCTCACGTCCTTAAAACCTTTCCGGGAAGCTTTCAAACGTGTTGCTGATATGGTCCACATTATTCGAAAGGCCGGACATTCTTTATCCCAGTTGGACCTAGGGGGTGGCCTGGGTATTACTTATAATGATGAAAAGCCGCCTGAACTCCAAGAATACGCTGAATTAATTCAGAACACGCTTGGCAAGCTAGATGTTCACTTAACTTGCGAGCCTGGTCGATTTTTGGTTGGTAATGCTGGTATTTTAGTTACCTCCGTAATTCGGATAAAAGAAACGGGAAACAAGCGATTCGTTGTTGTTGACGCTGCCATGAATGATCTTATTCGCCCTGCTCTTTATGACGCCAAGCATGGCATTTCTTCGGTACTCCAACCAAGGAGTGAAAATACCGTACTCTCGGAAGTGGTCGGTCCGATTTGTGAAACGGGCGATATTTTCGCTCGTCAGATTGAATTACCGGAATTATCTGAAAACGATTTACTTTATTTAAAATCAGCAGGCGCCTATGGTGCTGTTATGTCGTCAACCTATAATTCTCGTCCTTTAATACCAGAAATTTTGGTTGATAATGTTAAATTCACCATAATTAGAGCGCGTCCAAGTTACGACGATCTTTTAGGTCTAGACCAAATACCCAGTTGATCAGGACAAGTTTGAATAGTTGGTGCTTAATAATCTTTTAACAGATCACAGTTAACAATCTTTAAAGAACCGTAAATTTTTCAAATATCTTCTATGATGCCTATATATGGTAGGCCACGATATTTATTTGCTAAATCCAATCCATAGCCAACTACAAAATATGGGTCGATTTTAAAACCCACATAGTCCGCTTCAATATCTACCTTTCGCCTTCCAGGTTTATCAAGTAGGAGACATGTTTTTACCGTAGCAGCATGGCGTTTCTTCATCATTTCCACTGCAAAAGCAATAGTTCTTCCTGATTCTAGAATATCATCAATGACCAAGACCGGCCGACCAGATACATCTTCAATTAAATCCTGTTTAACAGTCACTTTACCAGAGCTATTTGACCCGAGCCCGTAGCTAGAAAGACTGATAAAATCAACCTGCGCAGAACCCCCATTAGTTTCTAATGCTCTTATCAAATCAGCGGCAAATACAAAGCTGCCTTTTAATATTACAATAACGAGAAATTCCTTGGGGTAATCAGCGACAATTTCTCGCGCTAAGGCATCGACGCGTTTGGAAATCTGAGCCTCAGAGAATAAAGTTTTTAAAGAAGTTTTATTTTTAATCTTAGACACCAACTAAAGTTTCAAAAAATATAATGCAACGTACCTATATTTTATCAAATCAGAATCATTTAATTAATTTTTTGTTTAAATCTTTTTCAAACATTTTAATATTCTAATGGTAAGTTAAAAGACATAGGACGGACATATAGGTACATCGTATGTCATACTTTGAAAATACAGAAATTTCGAGGAAGTATTTTGTATTACGGTGAAGAAATCATCAAATTCCAAAATGTGGGAATGCGTTACGGCTTAGGGCCAGAAATTCTCCACGATATTTCTTTAAAATTGGAGGAAGGAAGTTTCCACTTCCTTACTGGAGATAGTGGGGCCGGCAAGTCATCTTTATTACGTTTAATGTATTTAGCTCATCGACCTTCAAGAGGGTTAATCTCGTTATTTGGAAAGGATATAGCAACCACACCTCGTCATATTCTGCCAAAGTTACGACGTATGATGGGTGTTGTTTTCCAAGACTTCAAACTTATTGATCATCTCACAACATTAGAAAATGTAGCATTACCTCTTCAAATTGAAGGTGCTTCCGAAAATGAAATAAAATCTAAGGCTTCTGAACTATTAGATTGGGTGGGGTTATCAAAACAATTGTCTATACTGCCGCGGTTACTATCTGGTGGTCAAAAACAACGGGTCGCGATCGCTCGCGCCGTTGTGAGTCGGCCAAAACTAATCCTAGCTGACGAACCCACAGGCAATGTCGATTATCATATTGCAAAACGTTTGATGTATTTATTTGAGGAATTAAATAAAAATGGAACCACTATCTTATTGGCTACCCATAATAAAACACTCTTAACCGACTTTCCGAAGCCTATTCTTCAACTCAGAAACGGTAGTTTATCCCTAGCAACAATAAGCAATCATCAAACTGAACCTCTCCGGACCTGATCGAATAATGTCTATTGATATCTTACCACTCACCCGAGATCCCGCTAGCAAATATGTTCCTTGGTTTATTGCATTCATGGTTTGGCTCGCAACTGTAATTCTAGCAGGAGTTTTAATCTTATCTTCTTTTGTAGATCGGTGGCGTGCGGACCTTAAAGGAAACCTCACCGTACAAGTTCTAGAAACCAAAACCGGCAATTTTTTTCAATCAGAAAAGGATTTAAAATCTGTATTAGTCTTAATAAACACTTTTCCTGGAGTTGAAAGCGCAAAAGAAATTTCGAGCAGTGAAATAAAGGATCTTCTGATCCCCTGGCTGGGAGATAATATTACTTCCGAGACTATGCATTTACCCCTTCCGAGGCTCATATCAGTAAAAGCCAAACCCAACACAAAAATTAATTTAGAGAATCTTCGAGCCGAATTAAAAAAAGTAATACCTGATATCCAAGTAGATGATCACCAAGTCTGGTTAGACAAGCTTATATCGCTAACGGCCATTATTGAAGGAATTGCCCTAATAATATTATTACTCGTTATTACTGTATCCGTAGCCACGATAATTTTCGCTACAAGAACGAGTCTAAGAATACATCGAAATTTAATTGACCTTCTACATTTAATGGGCGCCCAAGACCGATATATTGCTGACCGTTTTAAACGCTATGGGATTTATATTGGTTTAAAGGGTAGCCTTATAGGAACTTTTATGGGCTTAGCCACACTCTTTATACTGAGTTTTATTAGCTATAAAATAGATCAACAACTGTTACTGCCTCTAACGCTAAGTTTTTTGCAATGGGCATTGATAATCTCTACGGGCTTATTTGCCATCGGTATCACTACTATAACTACTTGGGTCACCGTTATTAGGGTCCTTGGACGTATAATGTAAACTGAATATTATGAACCTTGGTTTGAGATATAGAAAAGAACGCCCTTTTAAGAAATGGGGCATTGGGATTCTGATATTGTTCTTATTTTCTCTCATGATTTGGTTAGCAGGTTTGTTTTGGTTTGTACACAATGTACCAGAAACCCCGACTTACAACCCTTTGAAAACAGATTCTATAATCGTTTTAACTGGTGGATCGGGGCGACTCGAGGTGGGCCTGGATCTTTTGTCAAAGGGCTACGCTAATTATTTGTTTATCTCAGGAGTTGCTCGTGGTGTGGATGTAAAAGAACTATTAAAATTAGTCAGTCGTAAACCTAATGAGTTCGCATGCTGTATTGCAATCGGTTACCGCGCAGATAATACGGCCGGCAATGCTATAGAGACTTCTATCTGGATGTCTAAAAGCCAACTAAAATCTCTCCGATTAGTAACAGCCAATTATCATATGCCCAGAAGTCTTCTGGAATTTAGGCGGGCAATGCCTAAGATTCAGATTGTTCCACACCCTGTTTTTCCTCCACAGTTTAAACGTAAGGATTGGTGGCAATGGCCTGGGACCGCTGAACTTTTAGCAAGTGAGTTTAATAAATATATAATCGCCCAATTCGGATTAAAAAATAACCTTCCTACAGAAAAAAATAAGCTATGACCATTGCTCGTACATTCTTTTACCACACAATTTATGGTATTTGGGCTTTTCTGATGTGCTTTGCTTTTCTTCCATCCCTTTTACTACCTCTATCGGCAAGTAAATTTATCGCAAGGTTTTGGACTAATTCTGTATATTTTCTTCTAAGTAAAATATGTAACCTAACCCATAATATTGAAGGTAAAGAACTGGTTCCGGAAGGGCCGATCATAATTGCCGCTAAACATCAGTCTGCGTGGGATACTCTTATCTTCCCCTTAGAACTTGAATATCCAACTATAATTTTAAAAAGAGAGCTATTTTGGTTACCATTTTTTGGTTGGTATGCAAGAAAGTATGGAGCGATAGGAATTAAAAGGAATGGCGGCGCCTCAACAATACGTAAACTTATTAGAGATGCACGTAGACCTGTTTTAAACGGCAGGTCGATTGTAATATTTCCTGAAGGGACACGCACTGCACCAGGGCAAAAAGGTTTTTATCACAGTGGGGTCGCTGCACTATATAAGGACTTAAAAATACCTGTAGTGCCAGTAGCTTTAAATTCTGGCCTTTTCTGGCCTAGGCGAAAACTGATTCGACGATCAGGTATTATTACTCTGCGTTTTTTGACGCCAATACCCCCAGGATTATCCCGTCAAGAACTAATGGCAAGACTCGAATCAGAAATTGAAAACGCACAGCAAGAAATTTGTAATTTAAAATATTCCCAATAACAATTAGGTGATTAACTTTTTGCTTCTCCTTGTACCCTATTTTTCAAAAGACCAATACCGTCAATTTCCACTTCCAAGTGATCTCCTGGCTCCAAATAAGCGGGAGGATCATGTTCAATAGCTGAACCGCCCGGGCTACCTGTGCAAATCAAATCACCCGGTTCAAGTTGAGTAAAACGGGAGATATAAGAAATAACAAATGGAATATCGAAGATCATCATTTTAGTTCCTCCATTTTGACGCTCTTCACCATTAACTCGCGTTATAATTTGAAGCTTCATAGGGTCTGGTATTTCGTCAACAGACACCATCCAAGGGCCCATTGACCCTGAACGCCATTGGTTTTTAACAGGACAATTTTGTGTTCCCCGGCCAATCCAATTTCTTACGCTACCCTCATTAGCAATAGTATAACCGCCGACATGGGCCATTGCATTTTTTTCTGGAATATGGCGCCCCTGTTTACCAATAACAACGACTAGCTCTCCCTCGTAGTCAAGTTTATCAGCATCGTCAAAGCCACGGATTATGGGTTCCTCGTGTGCAGAAAATGAGTCACAAAAACGTGGGAATATACTTGGCCAATCTGGACGACCATCTTCGATCACCTCATGGTAGGCATAGTAATTTCTTCCAACGCAGAAAATTTTACCGGGGTTAACAATAGGAAGACGGAATATAACATCATTTATCGGGATGGTATGGGAAAAATCATTTAATATTTTCTCTAGAGTATTTGTTAGGGTCGAACCTGCCTCTAAAAATGACTTAAGGTTATGAATATTTCCACCGTTTGATAGCCGCCTAGATAAATCAATAATCTCTCCACTTTTTATTATCCCAAAGCCTTCATTTCCTTGATGGTAAAAACTTACAAACTTCATTTAATCCTCGGTTTATTGGTAAAGTATAGTTCTTTATATACTTGTCCTATTTCGGGCATTGATCAACGAGCATTAATAGCGTCGTTAGCATTTCATCCTTAACACCTAAGCGTTCTAAGTGTTTGACAGTTTCCTTAAGGTAGCACACGTTCGAACCGTTAGCCCCATTTGCATATGCAATCCGTTTGGCGATTTGGGGCATGGACATTTGACCAACGTATAGACGGTGATCGTGATTTACAACCAAGGTATAGGCCTTTAGTCGAAGACCCCTGACATTAATTAATACAGGTAAGAAATGATATACTTGTTCCTTCAACTCTCGTTTGCTTAAATAATTAAGAACAAAATCACGATCTCTCCTAGATATAAAAAATGCTAATCCTTGGCATTCTCCACCTAAATCTAATCCCAAAGATAAGCCGGGGTTGTCGATAGTCCCTCTATAGCTTTCAGAAGAAATACAAAATTTACGTTGCCAGCCTTTTAGGGTAGCCTTATGTGTTTTTTTGAATGGGAATCCAGGATTCCACATCAAAGATCCATAGGCAAAAAGCCAAAAATCGCCCGGTTCTTCAATATTTAGCTTCAATTGTTTCATTTTCCGCTAACCTATACCGACCGATTGACAATAGCCACTCCGATAACAGCCAAGACTAAACCAAACAAAGCAAGGGTGGTAAAGGTTTCTTCGAACATTAGCCAACCCATAAGGGCTGTAGTCGGGGGACTAAGATAAATCAGGCTGGTAACCTTTGCGGTAGCACCACGCTGTACTAAAAAAAAATATAGGGCAATGGCTATGACAGAAAGTCCGACGGCTGACCATGACAAAGCAAGAAAAAAACTCATATTCCAATTGACTTCAAGTGGCTCAAACAAAAATGCTAGAATTCCTGCTAATAGGAATGAAACGGCATTCTGAATTGTAACCGCAGCACGGATATCAACTCCAACACAATAATGTTTTTGATAAATTGTACCAATCGTAATCCCGGATAACGCTAATACCGCGAATAAAGTTCCCCACAAAGTTTGTCCGGAAAGATCGATTTGTTCTGCTACCACTAAGCTTAATCCGAGAAATCCCAGGCCAAGACCCGCCCATTGTTTATAAATTAACTTTTCACCTAACATCATCGATGCAAAACACCCCGTGATTATAGGCTGCAAACCCACGACGAGTGCCATTATACCCGTCGATAGACCGAGATAAATTCCATAAAATACCCCTATTAGATAGGTTGTTTGAATAAGCAAACCAGCAACGATTATATGGAAATTTAAACTGAGTTTAGTAGGCCAACGAAAGGGCCAGATACAACAAATACCAACTAAAATTATTAAAGCCAGACCAAACCTGAGCGAGAGAAAGGTTAGTGGAGCAGCGTAAGGTAAACCAAATTTAGCAGCTATAAATCCACTAGCCCAAAAAAAAATGAAAAATGCCGATGCTATGTAAAGAGCCCCCGACTGCTGGTATTTTTCTGTTACAAACTTCATATATCTATCGTTATTTTGAAATCCCAAAAATCTGTTTAGAATATAAGAATAATTACTCGGTTTCATAAGCTCGACCATAACGGACTAGGTATCTATAAAGACTTATGGCTATCAATCAATTAAATCTAAAACGGATTGTTATCTTCTTGGCTGTTATTGTTAGCCTTGCTACAGCCTATTATTGCGGCTGGATGTATGTAGCATTTAAAATTGAGAGCGGTTTTTCCAATTTGAAAGAAAAATACAACACCACCGATTTGCAAATCAATCATAAAGATATCGAAATTTCCGGCTTCCCGTGGGGATGGTGTTTAAAAATTGAAAGACCGAGACTTAAAATCAAAAATCGCTTTTTATGGACCACTTCTTTATTAAAAATAAATTTAAAGTCATGGGATTATAAAAGTTTTAAGTTTCAAACATTTGGCAGTCATCAAGCACACATTTATAAAAACAATTCCCTGAAACATATTAAAGCCAAGATGAACACCGGTGTGGGTCAACTGAGATTAGATCAATTTGGTAAAATTCAAGAGATTAAATTCAGCGTAAAAGAAAATATAATTCAAATTCCATCTTCAAACCAAATAAGATTTAAAAAGCTTAGCGGATCAGTGCATCTAAATAAAAAACACGCAACTAAAAATGATATAAACCAAAGTCCTTCAGTGAAGTTGGAGATAGATTTATCGAGTTTAGTAATTCCGAAAACCTTTCTTCCGAAGATGGAAAATAAAATCGCAGAAATAAAACTGTCAACTGACTTACATGGGAGACTTGAAGGATCTAATCTAAAAAATATATTAACAAATTGGACTAAACACGGTGGGGTTATAGAGATTAATAAGATGATGCTTAATTGGGGAGAATTAAATTTTTTTGGTAATGGAACCTTTGCACTAGATGAAAATCTTCAACCCATTGCTGCGCTGAGTGCCAAAATTACTGGTCAAAATGCAACTATTAATTCAATGGTAGTTGCAGGACTAATCAAAGCAAGAACCGGTATGTTGTTGAACTTCCTAACTAATGCCATGACAAATAAAAAAAGAGCCAAAAATCAAGCAATTAAAATTTCTTTAGCGGTACAAGATGGTTTCCTATACCTTGGGCCTATTAAATTTTTTAAAATACCGGAAATTAGATGGAATTGAGAAATTTAAGTCTCTTTGGGTGGCTTGGGCGGGATATGCTGACCAACCTCTATGACACTCCTACGAATTTCACGCGTCCGGGTGAAAAGTGATTCTAATCTTTCTCCATCTTCATTTCTTATTGCCCGTTGTAATCCTCCTAAGTCTTCTGTGAGGCGACCAAGCATTTCAAGGACCGCTTCTTTATTATTAAGAAATATATCTCTCCACATAATAGGGTCTGAGGCTGCTATCCTGGTGAAATCTCTAAAGCCGCTAGCTGCAAACTTAATAACTTCGGACTTTAATCGTTCTTCGAGGTCAGTAGCAGTTCCAACGATAGTATAAGCTATTAAGTGCGGAACATGAGAAGTAATAGCTAATACTTGGTCATGATGGTCGGGATCCATATACTCGATTTTACTACCCGCAGAACGCCATAAATTTGCCACGCGTTCAATTGCAGTGGGGTCGGTACCCTCAACCGGGGTCACGATTGTCCAACGATCATTAAAGAGCGTATCAAAACCCGATTCCGGTCCTGAGTTCTCTGTCCCAGCTATGGGGTGGCAGGGTACAAAATGCACACCGTTAGGTATGTACCTCGCTATGGATTCTATCACGCTGCCTTTGACCGACCCTACATCACTCACAATGGAACCGTGCTTTAGAGACCCGGAAATATTTTTAGCCACAGTCTCATAGGCCCCTATCGGAGTACAAAGAATTACTAGGTCTGCGCCCTCCACTGCCATTGAAATATCATCTGTTGAAGAATCCACAAGATTTAATTCTAACACCTTACTTCTTGTTTGCTCTGTACGTGCATAAGCGACAACTTCTTGTGCCAAACTATCTCGCCGAATAACTCTGGCCAGAGAAGACCCTATCAATCCGATTCCAATAAAAGAAATTTTTTTAAACAGTATATTTGACATGAATTTTATTTCGTTAAAAACTCTTTTACAACTCCAACAAACTTCTCTAACTCTTTTTGTTTTCCCACCGTAACCCGAAGGCAATTTGGTAATCCATAGCCACTTGTTTCCCGAGGTAATATCCCTTTATTGGCAAAGAATTTCATCGCCTCTAAAGCATTGTTACTTTCATTATCCCCAAATTGTACGAGCAAAAAATTCGCCACACTGGGATATACTTTTAAACCGTACTCAGTGAGTGCGTCTCTCAACCATGGTAGCCAGACTGCATTGTGCTCTTTTGCTTCTAACATATGGCTAATATCCTCTACAGCGGCTTTACCCGCCGACTGTGCGGGGGTAGACAAATTAAAAGGGCCCCTCAACCGGTTCAACACATCAACTATGGGCAGGGGAGCATAACACCAACCTATCCGTAATGCGGCCAATGCATAAATCTTCGAGAATGTTCGTGTAACGACCGTATTTTCTGCCCCGTCGACTAAATCGTACCCAACATTGTAATCTTTATTGGTCACAAATTCGGCATAAGCACAATCTATTACTAATAATATATCTTCGCGCAAACCCGAACGAAGTCTCCTTAGCTCATCTGATGTGATGTAAGACCCTGTTGGATTATTTGGGTTGGCGATGAATACAATTTTCGTTTTGTCACTAACCGACTCAATCGTCGCCTCTACATCAAAAGTTAAATTTTTTTCTGGAACTTTAACCGGTTTTGCACCGACGCAATACGCTACTATTGGGTAAACATTAAAAGCATGATCGCTTATTAGAACTTCATCGCCAGGCCCTGCATAACCACGTGCTAAATTATATAACAACTCATCTGAGCCCGCTCCGCATACAATATTTTCTGGGTTTAATCCATTTATTTCTCCAAGTGAAGCGCGGAGGTCAATTGAATTACCGTCAGGATACAAATGGAGTAAATTACTACATTTATAAAACGCTTCGATAGCTTTTTCACTGGGGCCAAGTGCACTCTCATTAGCTGAGAGTTTTATAGGAGAAAAATTTCCCGGAACTTGAGATTTTCCAGGCACATAGGGCGCAAGTTCCATAATACCCGGGCGACATTTAAGCATTCTACTTCTCTACCCTAAATGGCACGGCATAACTGCCAATTGGCTGTGCAGTCATAAAGCCGTTCTCGTTTTCTAAAATACCAGCTAACCTTTTATCATTTACATTCACAAAACCTTTGACTTAAATCAAAAATATTTCGCTCAAATTAGTATTATTTGTTAATGGGACTATAGCCAGTGGTGACAGGCCCGCCGAAGATAATGTACTCGTTAAACGAGAGCGGCTAATCAACTCCTCTAATTCAATAATAATATAGCTTTTATCATCGCCTGTTTCCAAAGGTGATAAATTTGAAATCAGTAGAGCTTCAACGTCGCCTCCTCGTCTATTTCCTCCAGAAATAAATGGCAATTTAGCGCAAATACGTAATAATTGCCCGTCCCCCTGACCGCCAAGTAAAGGCCACCAAGGTTCATTCTCATCTATCTGCGGTAACGGCAGAATGCCTGCTGTTGTTTCACCTTCGGCAACATCTCGTAGTACACCACGGGCAGTTTTCTGTCTTGTCATAGGTGTCTGTGAACCGAAGTGGTCACGCGCGATATCCCAATAAGATCCGTCTTCATTATCCAAGACAGCAATGTTAAATTCTCCTTGGATCAATAAGAAAGCTGAAATTAGCTCCCGCCAAATACGAACTAATGCACCGTGCGGTAAATCACCATTATGCCGTTTCAATAATTTTCTTAAGACTTCCGCCTCGCGGGCTGGCCAAAATATCGGGCCATCCACTTCTTTCTTAGTTTTTTTTACCTCAGAAACAACTTCGGAACGTTGCATTATTAAATCATGTATTGATCGATCAATGTGATCAATTTGGCCTCTGAGTTTCTCTAAATTTTTTTCCGCAGTCATAACAATCTCTTGTTAACGGTTTTTATATCATGCAAAGCTTGGCTGTACTTTTATAACGCGCTAGATCTATAACAAAAAGCAAAGAAAATATTACTAAATTTTTTACTTCGACATAGCTATCATAAAAATTTTAATATTAGTAAATTTAAATCGGTGTTAAAACGAAGGCTAAAATATTGTCATTAAAACCAATATCCAAAGAAAATCTGCCCGGACACCATGTAGAACTTGGTATCGCTCAACCGTTGCGGCTTGATTCTGGCGAGAATTTTGGTCCGTTTAACATTTCTTATCAAACCTATGGAAAATTAAATGAAGGGAAGACCAATAGTATTCTTGTTTGTCATGCTTTAACTGGAGATCAGTTTCCTGCTGAAAAACATCCTATCACTCAAAAGAATGGTTGGTGGGAACTGATGATAGGACCAGGGAAAGTACTTGATACCGACCGATACTTTATTATTTGCTCAAATGTGTTGGGCGGTTGTATGGGAACAACTGGTCCAAGTTCTTTGAATCCCAAAACAAAAAAACCCTTCGGGCTTGAATTCCCAGTGATCACTATTGGAGACATGGTTCGCGCACAAAAACTTCTAATAGACCACCTTGGTATTGAAAAACTTTTCAGCGTGATAGGCGGCTCTATGGGTGCAATGCAAGTCCTAGAATGGGCTTCAAAATATGGTGACCGGCTTCATACCGCGGTGCCAATCGCTGGAGCACCACGTCATTCAGCACAAAACATTGCATTCCATGAAGTTGGAAGACAAGCAATCATGGCAGATCCTGAATGGTGTCAAGGCGACTATATCAATGAAAACAAACGTCCTAGGCGAGGACTTGCTGTTGCAAGGATGGAGGCCCATATCACTTACCTTTCTGAGCCTGCACTTCATAGAAAATTTGGGCGGCGTCTGCAGGAGCGTGACCAGATCTCTTACGGTTTTGATGCGGATTTTGAAGTGGAATCATATTTACGACACCAAGGGAGTAGTTTTGTAGAACGATTTGACGCAAACTCATACCTTTATATTACACGTGCAATGGATTATTTTGATTTAGCCGCAGAGCATGAAGGTGTGCTTGCAAATGCCTTTCGTAACACCAAGGTAAGATATTTTATCGTCTCCTTTTCGAGTGACTGGCTTTATCCTACTATTGAGAGTCGTGCTGTAGTGCACGCGCTTAACGCAGTTGCCGCTAATGTTAGTTTTCTTGAGGTACAAACAGATAAAGGGCATGATGCGTTTTTGTTAGATGAACCTGTTTTACATGAGACACTTTCGGGGTTTCTAGAAGGCGCAATTCGGCATAGTGGATTAGGCTTATGACCAATATTGCTTCGGGTGAAACCCTCAGATCCGACCTAAAGCTTATCAGTGATTTAATTCTGCCAAGTAGTAGGGTCTTGGATATCGGATGTGGTGATGGTGCCCTTTTATCTTTTCTCGCTGAAAACAAAAATATAGATGCACGAGGCATAGAACTCAGCCAGGAAGGTGTCAACGCCTGCGTTGCTAAAGGCTTGTCGGTAATTCAGGGTAATGCTGATACAGACTTAATTGATTATCCATCAAATGCGTTTGACTACGTTGTATTGAGTCAAACATTGCAGGCCACGCGTGACCCCAAAGAAATTCTTACAACCCTAGTGAGGATAGGTAAGAACGCTATAGTTTCATTCGTCAATTTTGGGCATTGGCGCACCAGACTCTCACTAATGCTCAATGGGCGAGTGCCGGTACCTGAAAAAAATGGTTTTAACTGGTATGACAACCCGAATATTCATTTGTGCACAATCCTCGATTTCGTCGACCTTTGCAGCAATCTGGGTTTAAAAATCAACATTGGCCTATCGCTTGATAGAAATAGCCGTGTCCGTCCGATAAAAAGCCGTAGTCACACAGCAAACCTTAAGGGAGAGCAGGCAATCTTCTTACTCAGTACAGATGCTTCTTAGTTAGGAGCCACAATTGTATAGTGTGGTCTTCTGCTGCGGCTGGTTTCTTTGCTGATTGTAGGTGCATGAAGCTGTTTTTTGCATTCAATAATTAATACTCCGCCCAAAGACGGAAATAACCCTTTTCCTATTTTTTCCATGGCAGGCGCAGAAGCCATCATTAGACCACGTGACATGGGTGGCATAAATAACGCCCTTTCAGTTCTTGTTGGAGTAAAAAGTGTTTCCTTAAGTAACCGTTTAGCTTGTGCNGGCGTATATGGGTTGCCATATCCAAAGGGNGTATGATCCATTCTCGCCCAAATACCCGTTCGATTAGGTACTACAACCATTAAACNCCCCNCTTCGCCGAGAACTCTCCAAACTTCACGAAGCATAGGCCGTAATTTNTCAGTACACTCAAAGGCATGAACNAANAGGATTTTATCAAAATAGGAATCAGGNAGAGGAATTCTTNCTTCNTCGCATAANGTTATTCTGCCCANTTTTTTTTCTGGCCAATNAAGNATACCCTGTNTCGCCGGCATTACCGCTATNGTNCGCTCTGCTTCTTTTTGAAATATATCTAAAAAAGGGATAGCGTAACCCAAACCCATCACACTTTGGNTATTAACGTTTGGCCAAACCATGCGAATAGACTGCGCAACCAGTTTTTGCGCATTTTTTCCTAGAACGCTGTTATAAAANTTTTTTAAATCAACAACATCCAACCACATANGTTAATCTTATCATAANAAATACTNAAATGGTGTATCATAGTATTGGCGNGTTAAAATGTCTTTGGTATTTTANNGAANAAAGTGACACTNCAACTCAAGGGAAAATTCAATGACTAAANTGGAAATTGAACAAATTGCTACCCGAACCGATAATTACGTATATCTAATAAAGGAACACGGACAAGGTAGAGTTGGCGTTGTTGACCCCTCAGATGCCGAGCCGGTGATCGAGGCACTCGACCATTTGGGTTGGGAACTTACCGATATCATTAATACCCATCACCACAACGATCACACTGGGGGTAACCTTGAGTTAAAGGAAAAATATGGATGTACCATTGTTGGACCGTTGGCAGACCATGATCGCATAGCTGGTATTGATATCGACGTTAAGGACGGCGATATCTATAAATTCGGTGACTTGGAGGCGAAAGTTTTTGATACGCCCGGACATACGCGCGGCCATATCGCATACTGGTTCAAACAAAATAGTTCTTTATTTTGTGGTGATACTCTTTTTGCTCTCGGCTGTGGCAGAGTTTTTGATGGAACTTTCGCACAGATGTGGGACTCTTTGGGCAAGCTTCGCGAACTACCGGATAATACTGTGGTCTATTGTGCCCACGAATATACGCAGTCGAATGCTAAATTCGCGATTACCATTGAAAAAGATAATGCGGCGCTGCTTGAAAGAGCAACTGAAATTGATTTGTTACGCGCCGAAAATAAAAGGACTGTGCCTTCACTTCTTGGTGTCGAAAAAGCCACTAACCCTTTTTTACGCGCTGATATACCGTCGGTAGCCGAAGCGTTGGGGCTATCTTCCGAAGACCCGGTTCAGGTATTTAGCGAAATACGTAAACGTAAAGATAACTTCTAAGAAATTTAAGGGTAATTATAAAGCCCGGTTTTTAATCTCGAGCAACACACATTGCGATACCCATCCCCCCACCGATGCAGAGCGTTGCTAGACCCTTAGATGAATCGCGCTTCTCCATTTCATAGAGCAGTGTTGTCAAAATTCGAGCCCCGGAGGCCCCAATTGGATGGCCGATAGCAATCGCACCACCATTAACATTCAATAGGTCCTCATTCCAACCCAGATCTTTTCCAACGGCCAATGCTTGAGCAGCAAAGGCTTCGTTTGCTTCAATTAGATCCAAATCGTCAATTGTCCAGCCAGCTTTTTCCAAAGCCATACGACTTGCTGGGATAGGGCCAGTACCCATAATTGAAGGGTCCACTCCAGCCTGTGCCCAAGATACAATTCTCGCTTTTGGCTTTATGTATCTCTTTGACGCTTCCTCATCTGTCATTAAAACAAGCGCAGCCGCTCCATCATTGATACCAGAGGCATTTCCTGCCGTGACCGTTCCTTCCTTAGCAAAAACGGGACGTAAATCAGCAAGCGATTCTATTGTAACCCCGGTGCGGGGATATTCGTCACAATCGACTTTAATCGACCCTCCTCGTGTTTTAATGACCACGGGCACAATTTCGTCTACGAACGCCCCATTTTTTTGAGCGTGCTCCGCTCGTTGTTGTGAACCAGCAGCAAACCGGTCCTGCTCTTCTCGGCTTATCTGAAACTGTTTAGCGATATTTTCTGCCGTACACCCCATATGATAACCATTGAATGCATCCCACAACCCATCGCGGATCATTGTATCTACCATTTCGGCATCACCCATTTTCTTTCCGTTTCGGAGATACATACAGTGAGGCGCCTGAGTCATACTTTCCTGTCCACCAGCTACAACAATCGTCGCATCATCATTTCTAATTGCCTGGAATGCCAATGCGACTGTTTTTAGTCCTGATCCACAGAGTTGATTCACACAGTAAGCCGGAACCTCAATCGGCAAATTTGCAGCCATCGCGGCTTGCCTTGCTGGATTTTGGCCAGCGCCAGCTGTCAAAATCTGTCCCATAATCACTTCTGATACATCCTCAGGCACAACATCAGCGCGTTCCAACGCAGAGGTTATTGCTGCGGCTCCAAGATCAGAAGCAGATAATTTAGAAAATATCCCGTTAAAACTTCCAACTGGCGTACGAGTAGCACTCGCAATGACAATATTTTTCATATTTTATAAAAACTCCAATCCGCATGTTTCGGCATATTAATAACCGTGGAGTTAATTTTCAGCAATTATTAACCTTGCTACGTTCATAGTCATGTTTCCGTTGAAAACTTGGATTCATTGAGTGCTATAATAACTTCCTCGAGGATCTCGGGATCATCTATTGTAGCTGGCGTGACATATGGCTCTGAATTAGCAATTTTTTGCAAAGTACCACGCAAAATTTTCCCAGAACGGGTTTTAGGCAGACGTTCAACTATCAGCGCTGTCTTAAACGAGGCCACCGGACCAATTGTATCTCTAACTAATTGGATGGTTTCATTAACAATTTGATCACCCTCACGATTTACACCCGCATTTAACACCAGAAATCCAAGAGGCACCTGTCCTTTTAAAGCATCATTTGTTCCTACCACTGCACATTCCCCAACGTCCGGATGCGACGCCAGAACCTCTTCCATGGCACCAGTCGAAAGACGGTGTCCTGCCGTATTGATGATATCATCAGTCCTTGACATAACATATACGTAGCCATCCTCATCTAGGTAACCAGCATCTGCTGTCTGATAGTAACCAGGAAATTCTGTAAGATAAGATTGATGATATCTTTCATCCGCGTTCCATAGTGTTAGCAGGGACCCAGGCGGCAGTGGAAGTTTAAGAACTAATGCACCAATTTCTCCATTTTTCACTTCTTTCCCACCTTCGTCTACAACACTCAAATCCCACCCCGGAACGGGTTTACTCGGTGACCCGTGTTTCACTCTTAATTTTTCTATCCCCAAACAGTTTGCCACGATTGACCAACCTGTTTCAGTTTGCCACCAATGATCTATCACAGGTACATTTAAATGCTTTTCTGCCCAGACCAGTGTATCCGGATCCGAACGTTCTCCTGCCAGAAACAACGCTTTTAAACTAGGCATCGAATACTTCTTTATCAGTTTTCCAGCCGGGTCTTCGCGCTTAATCGCACGAAATGCTGTCGGAGCGGTGAAAAGTTTTGATACTTTATGATCTGAAATAACTCGCCAGAAGGCACCCGCATCTGGAGTACCTACCGGTTTCCCCTCGTAAAGAATTGTGGTTGCTCCCGCTAAAAGGGGTCCATAAACAATATAGGAATGTCCTACCACCCATCCTATATCTGAAGCCGCCCAATATACATCTCCGGGTTTAACATCGTAGACTGCTCCCATAGACCAGTTAAGCGCTACAGCATGGCCGCCATTATCACGAACAACGCCCTTTGGTTGGCCTGTCGTCCCAGAAGTATATAAAATATAAAGCGGGTCTGTTGCGTCTACGGAGACACAATTATGAGGTTTCGCCTCGGACATTGCGTCATTCCAATCTAAATCTCTCTCCTTCATCTCACAAACTAGGGCATCGCGTTGGACAATTATTGATCGGATAGGCTTATGTTTGGCGAGTTTAATTGCCTCATCAAGTAATGGCTTATAAGCAACAATGCGTCCGGGTTCTAGTCCGCATGAAGCGGAAACAATTACTTTAGGCATTGCATCATCTATTCTGACTGCTAACTCATGAGATGCAAAACCTCCGAATACAACCGAATGAATAGCACCAATTCGTGCGCAGGCCAGCATTGCAACTACTGCCTCTGGAATCATAGGCATGTAAATTACAACCCGGTCACCGTGCTTGACGCCTTGGTTGGCTAAGGCTCCTGAGAACTTAGCCACACGGTCTCTTAAATTCTTATATGAATACTTTTTAATGGTATTCGTAATTGGACTGTCATAAATCAAGGCACATTGCTCAGCGCGTCCATCATCAATATGACGATCCAACGCATTATAACAGGTATTAATCCGTCCACCGGAAAACCAACGATAGAAGGGCGATCTAGAAGTGTCTAAAACCGAATTCCACTTTTTATCCCAAGTAATAGCACTGGCAATATTGGACCAAAATTCCTCTTTGTTATTCAATGCCTCAGAACAAACTTTATCAAAGTCTTCAGTCATAGCCCCTCCCAAATTATTCGTGTAGCTATTGAATCGGACGTTGTTTAATATGCAACCATTTCAATGATGTCGGCACCAATATCTTGAGAAGATCGATAGCCGCAAAATTCAAAATTAAATGGATATTATCATTTACAAATTTTTAATAGTTTATCTTTTATTACAAGTTTTTGTTTTTTTATTTGAGAAACTCTGCTCTGATCAGGTTGAAGACGATTAAGTTCTTCAAGTAGTATTTTTTCCAATTGTGCATGGTTTGTTTCCAATGAAGACCTAGCTTCGTCAACGATCATATTGACCTCCATAACAGTTACAGGGCTAAAACATAACTTAGGTATCACCAGCATAAAACACCATGCTGATTCGGCAGGATTTATTTTTTACCGAAAGGTCTTCGAAAATCGTGGCCGTTGAGGTTAAGACTTCATATTCATTATTTGTAATGTTAGCCATTATCATCGGAGAGTATTTTGAAAATACCTCTTTAAGGCAACAAAATTAATTTCATTGACTATCTCATTACTTGCCGAAAAGAACGCCTTATAATAAATTTGCATATATTAAATTCAAATTGAAGAGAGTATAAAATGGGAAGAAAACCAACCCCGAAAAAGAGCAAGCGAACAACTTCTAAAACCAAAAATCCCCTTGTTGGGATTGTTATGGGTAGTCAGTCCGATTGGGAGATTATGCGGCACGCAGCCGACACACTCAAAAAACTAGGAATACCAAATGAAGTCGCTGTTCATTCCGCTCACCGAACACCTGAACGTCTAGTTACTTGG
>PBWY01000020.1 GCA_002727395.1 Rhodospirillales bacterium
ACCAAGGTATGGATTTTTTCCATATCCATTCCATATATTTCTTGGTACATCACTCAAAGTATTTTTGATAATTTCCAAACTGTTTATACTTGTTCTGCGGGAAGGTGTTATAGCGAGACTGCCGCCGATATTGTTAACGGCCTCTCGTAACATCGAAGCAAAGTGTTCTGTTCTATTTTGGCTCAACTGAAAATTCTTATTATTGCCTCCAATTAGCACACCTATTAACGGTTTTGGAAGGTGAAGGTATTCCGATTCAAACTCCGTGAAGGCGTCGTTTAGATTTTTTTTGTTGATACTATTTAAGGCACCCAATGTACTCACTACATTCGTAGCGGAGAGGCAATCGTGCTTTGGAGCAATTACGATGTCAAATTTACTTATAGACTTAGTGGGGTTTTGAATCTGGATCAGAAAAGTTGCCGGGTTAATGGTCTTGATGGAAAGCGCTAAGGCAACAGTTTTACTGCCTGTTGCAATCAAAATATCTGGCCATGGCGGTTCAAGTTTATCGCTTTTGACTTTGAGTGCTTTCAGAGGGAAGATCCACAGGTGCGGAGGCAAAAAAGCCCAAGGTGATCGGACGGAGATCCTTTTAATTATGGGTTTTAATCCGAGGGTTTCAGCGAGTGAGATACACTGGCTCTCCATACCCGCTTTACCATCGGTTAGAACCCAGCATTTGGGATTATGAGAAAGAAAATTGGAATTCAGCATTTTTTAATAAGACTAAAGACTTTGATCCGTTGAAATATAATGTCTCATACTTATAATAAAATTTCATCTTATTTATTTCGGCGAGGAGATTAAAATGGTTCAGGTTAAACTCGATCGGATCGATTTAAAAATTCTGAAAGATCTTCAAGAAGATGGACGAATGACTAACGTTGAACTGGCAAATCGCGTTTGGATCTCGCCACCACCATGTTTGAGGCGGGTAAGAACTTTAGAGCAAACCAAATGTATTCTTGGTTATCATGCCAATGTGAATCCTTCAGCGCTAGGATTTGGGGTAACTGTATTTGCTCACGTGGGATTGCATAGTCAGGCCGAAGCCGACCTAGTTGCCTTTGAAGAGTTAGTCGAAAGTTGGCCAGAAGTCCGGGAATGTCATATGTTGGCAGGAGAAACAGATTTTCTTATCAAAATTGTAGCTACCGATTGGGATACCTACCAACGTTTTCTAACCAGTAAATTAACGGCTGCTCCAAATGTAAGCGTTGTAAAATCTGCATTGGGGATTAGAACTAAAACGCATCGCCCAGGAGTGCCAATCAATATTGAGAGTAATGGAACTGATTAGGAAATTTAATTTATTTGAAAATTACATCCAGAATTTCATACCCTCTACTCCCCTTGGGAGCAGAAACTTCTGCGGCGTCACCAATAGACTTACCAATTAATGCACGGGCTAATGGTGCAGTAATAGAAAGGCGCCCCTCTTTAATATCTGCTTCATGTTCTCCAACGATTTGATAAACAGACTCCTCTTCTGTTTCCTCATCAATTAATTTGACATAGGCACCGAATTTTATGGTCTTACCAGTTAGTTTGGAAACGTCTATTATTTCTGCATTAGCGATTTTATTTTCAATTTCGCTTATTCTTCCTTCATTAAAAGATTGTCGCTCTTTTGCAGCATGATATTCGGCGTTTTCTGAGAGATCTCCGTGTTCACGGGCCAATGCTATTGCCTTTATTATTTCGGGACGTTCGACAGTCTTGAGCCGTTTTAGTTCCTCTTCAAGGCGATTAAACCCATCTAAAGTCATGGGGACCTTATCCATGGCCAACCTCAATTGTTAAAATTTTCAAGTCATTGCAAATTACTTCGATCTTAAAGGATAAGGCTGTAATAACGTTACTTCAAGCACGCAGATTCTAATAATGGGTTTTAAAGCCTTTCGGTCTATTTCTTTTTTGTTAAAAAAACCCCCATGCATTATTGAATCATTTCATTTTTGCTGAAATTTTCAATGACCCTGCGCGCATCGAGAGAACTAGAACTTTGAATTTCCTTTTTAATCCTTGCCATTACCCAACTGAATTAGTTTTGAATACAATTAGATTATAAAAGTACATATATCTTTTATAAAGGATTATTGATTTTCAAAGTCTAAAAAAATTTTTAGTTGCTTCTAATAATTTGATGCTGTACGGTGCGCCCTCCCAATCAACATTGTTATCGGAAAAATGCTTCGCAACGAAATCAGCCAGGCTTTAAAGTCGGCGATGAAGGCCAAGAAATCAGAATCTGTATCAACATTGAGGCTAATTCTTGCTGCTGTAAAAGATCGAGATATTGCCCATAGAAGCTCTGGCGATTCGGATGGTATATCCGATGAAGAGATAATGAAGGTTCTCCAAACTATGGTGAAGCAGCGTCAGGAGAGCATCAAGTTGTATCAACAGGGCAATCGCCCGGAATTAGCGGAAAAAGAAGCGGTAGAAATCAATATAATACAAGATTTTTTGCCGGAACAGCTATCTGAAGAGGAAATAGGCAAAATAGTAAGATCTTCAATTAGCGAACTTGGAGCAAAAAACCTCAAAGATATGGGACGTTTGATGGCACATTTACGTGAACGCCACGCGGGTTCTATGGACTTTGGAAGAGCAAGCTCTATCCTGAAGGAAATTCTCGGTGGCGCTTGACGGCTTCTATAAAGTCGCGTGGAATGATGTCGAATTTTAGCTAATAATTGGATTAAGGCTGTATGGCTTTTCCACCTCAATTTCTCGATGAAGTTCGCAGCAGGATTGGGCTAGCCGATCTGATCGGCCGGCGTGTCAAGTTGACTCGTAAAGGTCGTGAATTCACTGGTTTGTGCCCTTTNCACAATGAAAAAACACCNAGTTTTTCGGTCAGCGAAGAAAAAGGATTTTTTCACTGTTTTGGTTGNGGTGCTCATGGNGATATTTTCGGTTTTATAATGCGCACTGAGAANCTAGANTTCCCGGANGCGGTNCAACGGTTGGCAGATGAAGTTGGTTTAGTTGTGCCTAAAACATCCCCTNAAGAGCNAGAGTTTGCTGCCAAAAAAGCTAGNCTTTTNCAGGTGATGGAACAGGCCTGCCGTTATTTTGAGGAGAACCTNAGAAGCCCCGCAGGCANGGAGNGCTTTAATTATTTTAAAGAACGAGGTCTTGANAATTCTACAATCGCAAAATTTCGCCTTGGCTTTGCCCCGGATNATAGAGNTGGTTTAAAANCTAGGCTACTCAGCCCTAGTATANCGGAAGTTCAACTAATCGATTGTGGTCTGCTTATTAAGCCAGATGANCCTGCAAGGCNCGATCAAACATCTTATGACCGTTTCAGGGGGAGGGTAANCTTNCCNATTACCGATAGCAGGGGGAAAGTTATTGCCTTCGGAGCGAGAACNTTAGGACATACCCAACCAAAATATATCAATTCACCCGAAACACCGTTATTTAGCAAGGGNAGTNTNTTGTATGGNTTGGNAAAGGCNTGGTCGGCATGCCGGGAAGAGAAAAGGGTAATNGTCACTGAGGGCTANATGGACGTNATAGCTTTNGANCAGGCAGGTATAAAAGCCTCTGTTGCCCCTCTNGGTACTGCCCTNACTGAGACACAAATATCTTTGCTNTGGCGTATGTCGCCCGAGCCTATTTTGTGTTTNGANGGGGATGAGGCCGGTATTAGAGCAGCAAANCGTGCAGCCGAACGGGCTCTNCCNTTGCTTAAACCTGGATACTCCNTAAGGTTTGTTAATCTTCCTGCCGGTGAAGATCCGGATACATTNATTAAAGGNCGAGGCGGAGACTATNTGGAGGAATTGTTAAATAATGCCAGACCCTTGGANAANATNATATGGGATTTGGAAACAGCGGGGATCGATTTGGATACGCCCGAGCGNTTGGCTGGGCTNGAGTCTAGGTTGGAGACGCATGCCCGTTCNATTGNAGATGGGAAGGTGCAGTNCCAGTATCGNGATTTATTTCGTGAGCGGTTAAGAACTCTCAAATTTCAAGANCGTCAGAAAAAGTATCGGNNTCGAGGCGGCTNCAAAAATATAGAGAAATGGGCAAAGGANGATNATAATATNAATCGCCTGCGGCATGGTAATATNGGAACANATCCAAAGGGTTCGATTCCTAATNCATTTTCTATACCTTTGACTGCCCCTGAGGTATTAATNCAACGCCGTGAACAGGCGATNATTGCNGCGNTGNTAAACCATTGGGNTTTAATAGATGAATTNGCTGAAACGATTGGAATGNTTGATTTTATTNATGNANATCTTGATAGTCTGCGAAAAGANATTCTGANCTNCTANACTTCNGAACCCGAGAANAAAATTGAGCATTTGCATGANNACCTTAAGGANANNGGTTTTGAGGNACTGTTGCNGAANCTTCTNACACCACAGGTTTATACTCATGCGGGTTTTGCTAGGTCGGAATCCGAGGTTGGAATGGTTNGAAAGGGTATTTCTGAGATGATNGACGGTATATTNNNGGAACGCCANCGGCTTGAATTAGCTGANGCGGAAAAGTCTTATGCTNTNGAGCCAACNGAAGAAAANTGGATGGTTCTGCAAGCGTGCTTAATGTCTGTGCACCAAAANTCTCGNACCAATTATGATGAGAGACTCTNAGANGGCANGACAACACNTNNTCCGCATGATAGCAANGGAATNAAATAATTNTATATAATGGNTANGAAAGTTTAGTAAAAGGCAAAAAAATGAGATAAAGANATCCTTTTGATCTTTTTTTGAATTTCTTTTAGAATAGATTACTTATAAATAGNTTATATCAAGCTAAAACCTTTTTTGGAGTATGTGACCCTATGGCCACTAGAATGAAANCAANGCCAGCTGAATCAGCNNAGACCAATACGGAAAACGNTGATGCCCCTTTGATNGAGTCGACNGGGGCGGNATTAAAGAAACTTGTCCAGAANGGTAAGGAGAAGGGGTACGTGACTTATGACGANCTGAATGCCGCCTTACCTTCAGAAGAAGTTTCTTCNGAGCAAATCGAAAATACTATGTCCCGCCTGAATGAACTTGGNGTAAATGTCGTTGACGATGAGGATACNGAAGACAGTGACACNCCCAAAAAANGTNTAAAAGAACCAGCTGGTGNCANAAAAAAAACNGNGGATGAAGATTTNGGGCGNACCGATGACCCTGTTCGTATGTATTTGCGCGAAATGGGGACAGTGGAGTTATTGTCTCGTGANGGTGAAATNGAAATNGCNAAGCGTATAGAAGCTGGACGNGACAAAATGATTCTTGGTTTGTGTTCTAGTCCACTNACACAAAGGGCTGTTGCTCGTTGGAATCAAGCGCTAAAGGATGAATTGGTTCTACTGCGGGATATTATCGATTTAGATGCGACCTATAATGCTTCAAGCGAGCAAGTTGATTTATCTACGATCAAGGTCTCTCAAGAAGAAGAGGCCCCTGTAGATGAAGACGTAACGGCAGAGGACGAAGATGAAGATGAGGGGGATGATGGAGAAGAAGAATCCGAAGAGAATAACTTATCTTTAAGCATGTTGGAGGAGGTACTCAAACCTCAGGTTTTAGAGACTTTTGCTAAAATATCTTCGGCTCATAAAAAAGCCGAGAGACTGCGTCTTAAAAAATTAGAAGCCATTAAAGGTGGAACAGAGTTTAAGCGGCCTTCGGAACGTCGATTGGAGAAGATTAACGAAGAATTAGTAGATATTTTAAAAACTGTAAAATTCAATAATACCTCAATCGAAGTGTTAGTAGCTGACCTGTACGATCAAAATCGTCGGATGATAAATGCGGAGGGCCAACTTCTTCGTCTCGCAGTTAAATGTAAAGTTAAACGTACCGCTTTCCTGGAATCCTACTTTGGGAGAGAGCTGGACTCGCGGTGGACCGCGTCCATGGGACGTCGAAAAGAGACAGGTTGGAAAACGTTTGTCACTAAACATAAAAAAGAAATTAAGACTCTAAGGGATGAAGTTGTAGGCGCGGTTACCCATGTCGGGTTGCCACCTGAAGAGCTACGAGAGTTGGTGCTTCAAGTTCAGCGGGGAGAACGTGATGCGGCACGTGCGAAAAAGGAAATGGTGGAAGCTAATCTTCGTTTAGTAATTTCAATTGCGAAGAAATATACTAATAGAGGGCTTCAGTTTCTCGATTTAATTCAGGAAGGAAATATCGGCTTGATGAAGGCCGTTGATAAATTTGAATATCGTCGAGGATATAAATTTTCAACTTACGCAACATGGTGGATTAGGCAGGCAATCACGCGTTCAATAGCGGATCAGGCAAGAACTATTCGGATACCTGTTCATATGATTGAGACCATTAATAAGTTGGTTCGTACTAGTCGGCAAATTTTGCATGAGATTGGACGCGAACCCACGCCAGAGGAACTCTCCAGTCGCCTGGGCATGCCTCTTGAGAAAGTTAGGAAGGTACTCAAAATTGCCAAAGAACCTATTTCATTAGAAACGCCGATAGGGGATGAAGAGGATAGTCATTTAGGAGATTTCATAGAAGATAAAAACGCTGTTCAGCCGCTAGATGCAGCGATACAGGGTAACTTGCGTGAAACAACCACCCGTGTCTTGGCAAGCCTGACCCCCCGCGAAGAACGCGTGCTGCGTATGAGATTTGGTATTGGTATGAATACCGACCATACTCTTGAAGAAGTTGGCCAGCAATTTTCAGTAACTCGAGAGCGCATACGCCAAATTGAAGCTAAGGCCCTTAGGAAGCTTAAACACCCAAGTAGATCGCGTCTCCTAAGAAGTTTCTTGGATGTTTGAAAAAATCATTGTTGATGATGACTCAATATAATTTATCAACAATGAATTAAAAATTGAAGTATTGCCTTCACTTATGAGGTGAGCTTGTACCCTCTTTTCTTAGGCAATAGTGCTATTATCAGCCGGGCCAAGGGTTGTCCCATTTATTAATCCGCACGACCTCAGACAAAGGAGCGCGGCGGGTAGGCCCAAATTTACCGATAGGATAACCGATAGGTAAAATTGCAAATGAGCTCACATCTTCCGGGAGCCCCAAAAGTGTGTCTACCTCGCTGCGGAAAGCTATATGTCTGGCTGTGAAAGTAGCCCCTAAACCCAACGCCCGAGCTGCGAGAAGCATATTTTGTACTGCTGGATAAACGGAAGCACCAGATAATGAAGACACGGAATTAGCACCTTTTGCGCATGCTACAATCCATACGGGAGCTTCATGAAAGTGGTTGGTCAGGTATTCGATAGCGGCCTCGTTGCGTATATGTTGATCTAGAGCCTTGCCGGGGGTTTTTGGTTTTTGTTCATCGTGACGAGGTTTTTGGACTTCATCATAGGCTCGTTTGTAGTAAGGTTGAACCGCTGCTTTGATTTCTGGGTCCGTAACCACAAGAAACCGCCAAGTCTGTGCGTTACCGCCATTTGGAGCGGATACACCTGCTTCGAGAATTTGTTCTATCAGCTGATAAGGCACGGGATCAGGTTTTAAACGACGCATTGCCCTCATTGTTTTTTGGATATCGAAGATGTCAGTGCTGTTTAGGTCAATGGCGGTATTTTTTTTTGGCATTTTAGTTACTCAAATTTCAGTATAGTAATTTTAATGGGTCAATCAGAAATAATTGCCTCTTAAAAAAAACTATAATAGCGGGATTGTTCTCCTTTAAAAACGGATTTGAAAAGTAATTGAAAGGCTTTTTCTATTATTTTTTAACTTCAAGACATTATTATATTAAAAATTAACCTACCTTTGCTTGACCAGATAGGTAGGGTGCGCGAAAAGAAGAGTGTGATGGTTGTTTATCACGCCAATGGTGGGGCCTGTAGCTCAACTGGTTAGAGCAGGCCGCTCATAACGGTCAGGTTGCAGGTTCGAGTCCTGCCGGGCCCACCAATTATGATTAAGGGTAAAATTAGTGAGATTAGTTTTTTTAGTACCTTACCATAGTATCATTACTAACTCTTCTTATCATTTTCCCTTCTCTGGAAGGAATAAATCCTTCATGATACTTACTCAACAATTTGGGGCCAAAACGTGGCTGTCAAAAATAAATTTGTATCGAAGAATAAAGCCCACGGTAATGCTTATGTCGGTAGGGCTATTAAACGTCTCGAGGATCCTGACTTATTGATAGGTAGAGGCAAATATCTTGATGATATTTGTCATAAAAATATGCTTTACGCAGTAATCATGCGCAGCCCGATCGCCCATGGTGTGATCAAATCAATTGATGTTACTGAAGCGGCAAATTTAAAAGGTATTCACTCCGTTATTTTGGCAAATGATATTGGCAAGGTTATTCCTTTAGTCCCACTGCGTCTTATGCCCATGAAAGAGCTTGAACCTTTGGGACAGCCGGTTATTGCTAATAAAAAAGTTCGCTATGTTGGTGAGGCTATTGCTATAATACTCGCTGATACTACGGCTCTTGGGGAAGATGCGTTATCCTTAATTAAACTAGAAATAGAGCCGCTTGATCCTGTCCCTAACCGTAAAAAAGCGGAAGCTTTTCAATCCCCCTTATTCCCAGAGTGGGGAAGTAACAAAGCAATTACTTATACAGCGAGTAAAGGCATTGTAGATGGGAAATTTGAGACCGCAGATTATGTTCGATCAGAAAAGTTTCAAAGTCATCGCCATCTTGCATTGCCAATGGAGTCACGTGGGCTTTTGGCGATATGGAATGAAAAAACTCAAAAGCTTACGGTCGAAGGGGCAGCAAAGGTGCCCTTCGCTAACCGAAAAATTTTGAGTGCAATGATGGAAATACCCGAGTCATCCATAGATTTAATTGAGAGTAATGTGGGGGGTGGTTTTGGTGCAAGAGGCGAATTTTTTCCCGAGGATTTTCTCATCCCATTCGCTGCACGTTTTTGTGGACATGCGGTCAAGTGGGTAGAGGATCGTCGCGATCATCTTTTGACCACCGGTCATGCCAGGGAAATGGATTGTGAAATTGAGATAGCTTGTAAACGAGATGGAACGATTATTGGTCTTCGCGGTAATATCTGGGTTGACGTAGGCGCATATTATCGAACAAACGGTACAATTAGCCCACGTAATGTAGCCCAGTTTATGTCAGGCCCTTATCGTGTC
>PBWY01000021.1 GCA_002727395.1 Rhodospirillales bacterium
TGGTCCGGCGGAAATGGCATTCACACGAATGTCATTTTTTCCTAGATCCACGGCAAGATATTTTACACTACATTCAAGCGCTGCTTTAGCGACACCCATGACATTATAGTGGGGGACAACTCTTTCCGAGCCAGCATAAGTCAAAGTAATTATACTACCGCCCTCATTCATAATGGGCTGAGCTGCTCGGCAAAGGGATGTAAAAGAGTAACAAGAAATCGCCATAGTCTGCGCGAAATTTTGTGCGGAGGTGTCAATATAATGTCCGGTCAGCTCAGCTTTATCAGAAAATGCTATGGCATGGATGATGAAATCAATGGTTCCCCAAGCACCCTTGATATTATCAATGACGGTCTGAATACTTTTATCTTCGGAAACATCGCATTCCAAAACTAGCTCGCTTCCTAAATTTTCCGCTAATGGCCGAACACGTTTTTCTAAAACTTCATTTTGAAAAGTAAAAGCGACCTCCGCTCCATGATCTACAATCGTTTTGGTTATTCCCCAAGCGATCGAGCGATCATTTGCAACGCCCATAACGAGACCCTTTTTCCCCTTCATGAGGGGTTCTGGTTCGCTCATTTGTTTTTTTTACTCCTTATTTAAAACATCTGTTGGAACATTATACGAGAGTTTTCTCGCGAGAAAGCGGGTAGATCAAAGATAATACAACTTCTATCATTAAGACAAAAATTAATTTATAATTTTCCAGCTTCCGTCGGCTTCTCTGCATGCGCGTCCATATGCTCTTTCAGTTTTTCCTCCGATGGTTACAGTATGCTGATACTCTCTACAAGGTTGTCCACTTCGTTTCTGAATAATGGTCCGCGTTGGTATAATAATACCAGAATTACCACTGTCAGGGTTAGACCAAGTTGAAGGTTGTCCTACCCTTTTAGTCTCAAGGGCTGCCTGCTGCGCTCGAGATGCATAAATACGGTCATATTTATCAAGCTTCTGACCAATATGACTTCCTAGTAAAGCCCCAACTGCTGCTCCAGCGGCCGTAGCTACTACTCGACCTTTTCCTTTGCCAACTTTATTTCCTAAGATGCCTCCGATAACCCCTCCAATAACCGCTCCACCTTGTTCCTTTTGGTTATTGCCGACGCAGGCAAGCAAACCTAAGCTCAAGGAGCTAATCAGAACTAAACTCACAAATTTTTTTACCATTCTTTACTCCTAAATAATTAGTTTTAATAAATTTAACCATATTTTTGTTAAAAAAATGGCAAGAATTTAAACAAATAATCTGATTGGGTTTACATTATTTATTAACTAAACTTGGATCTAGGATATATAAAATGATATTTAATAGTAAGTAGAAAAATTACTAAAATCCACGCGAAAGATAAAAGTTATGGACAATGTGAATGAAAAAAATCCATTAGAAAAATTTACGCGGTGGTTTGAGGAAGCAAAGCACACCGAAGCCTCCCTCGCTGAAGCAATGACCTTAGCGACAGCCGACGAAAATGGGTGTCCTTCGGCAAGGATGGTGTTGCTAAAAAGTGCCACTGACAAGGGTTTTATATTCTACACTAACATGGAAAGCCAAAAGGGGCTGGAATTATCTATTAATCCCTCTGCCGCACTCCTTTTTCATTGGAAGTCCCTTAAACGGCAAGTAAGAATTTCAGGTGCTGTAGAGCAAGTCAGCGAAGAAGATGCAGATGCCTATTTTTCCTCGCGCCCAAGAGGTGCTCAAATTGGTGCTTGGGCTTCCGAACAGTCTAGACCAATGAAAAGCCAATTTGAATTAGAAAAAAACGTTGCAAAGTTTACAGCAAAATTTGGAATTTCTAAAATTCCTCGTCCAACTTATTGGTCGGGCTATTGCGTTATACCAAAGAGGATTGAGTTCTGGGAAGATCGAGCATTCCGCCTTCACAGCAGAGTTTTGTATACCTTTGATGAGAAGAAGTGGAGCCAACGTAATTTGTTTCCCTAGAAATTAGCCTGAAAAATATCTTGAAAAACCAGAAAAACTGTGAAGTGTATTGTTCGAACGAGTTTTTTGGAAGATCGGCTTAACATCTTAATGATGTAGGGGGAGCTATGATTAAGACCATCCTAGCTTGTGTCAGCAGCGCTAAAACTGGTCAGCAGGTGCTAGAATCGGTTGGGCGAATAGCAAAAAATTTTGGATCACATATTGAAATCTTGCACGTTAGAGCGGATCCAAGAGGCTTGGTACCATATACCGGTGAAGGCATGGACGGTTCCATGATAGAAGAGATCATGGAAGTTACTGAGAAAGAAGGGGCCGAACGAGCGCAAGATACAAAAAAACTATTTGATGAGTTTAGTAAATCAAGTGGGATTCCAATATTGGTTGAACCCGATGGGGAGACAGGGCCTACGATGTCATGGAGAGAGGAAACCGGTCGGGAAGATGAAATTATTGCGATAAGGGGAAGGTTATTCGATTTAATTTTTGTAGGAAGACCGATGAGAGATTCCGCATTCCCATCCCCAATTACACTCGAGGCGGCCTTATTAGATACTGGAAGACCGACCGTCGTGGTGCCACCAATATTACCGGGCCAAACAGGCGAACATGTGGCTGTGGCTTGGGAAAGTAGCTCTGAAGCTGCACATGCATTAAGTGCTGCAATTCCCATTTTAGAGAAGGCTAAAAAAGTAACTTTGCTTTCGGCCGACCCTGTCGAACCGCCGGCTATTCCGCCGGAAGAGGGTGCTTTAAGACTCAAATGGTCGGGGATTGATTCAACGATTAAAAAATTTGATGTCAATGAACAGGAAATCGGGGCAGCCTATCTAAAATATGCGTCAGAGGTGCGTGCAGACTTTTTGATCAAGGGTGCTTACGCAAGAAGCCGCGTACGCCAAATGATTTTGGGGGGTCGCACCCGGCACATTATTACGTCTACAGAAATACCAGTTTTACTCTGCAAGTAACAAATATTTTTGATTTAATTATCATTAGTAAAGAAGTCGTTCCCTTTATCGTCGACTACTATAAAAGCTGGAAAATTTTCTACCTCAATTCGCCAAATTGCTTCCATNCCTAGTTCTTCATATTCNATGCATTCAACTTTTTTTATGCAGTCTTGAGCTAAACGNGCNGCTGGGCCACCTATTGANCCTAAATAAAANCCACCATATTGCTGACATGCTTCTGTNACTTNTTTTGANCTGTTGCCTTTAGCCAACATGATGTGGCTTCCACCTTTAGCCTGAAAATCTGCAACATAAGANTCCATCCTTCCAGCAGTCGTCGGGCCAAAAGACCCAGAGGTAAANCCCGNAGGTGTTTTNGCCGGACCTGCGTAATATATGGGATGATTTTTCATGTAATCCGGCATGGGTTCACCGGCTGCAAGGCGCTCAGAAATCTTTAAGTGAGCTAGGTCGCGCGCAACGATAAGAGGCCCGTTAATAGAGAGCCGTGTTTTTATGGGATGTTCTGATAGTGTTTGTCTTATTTTATTCATTGGTTGGTTTAGGTTTATTTGGATTACCTCGCCACCAAGGGAAGATTCATCTATTTCAGGCAAATATTTAGCTGGATTAGTTTCAAGTTTTTCAAGAAATATTCCCTCTCTATTAATTTTCCCCAGTATTTGCCTGTCAGCGGAACAAGAAACGCCAATACCTATGGGCAGAGAAGCACCGTGACGAGGAAGCCTTACCACTCGAACATCGTGACAAAAATATTTACCCCCAAACTGCGCTCCAATACCCATTTCTTGAGTTAATGAAAGAATTTTCTCTTCCATTTCTGTATCTCTAAAAGCTTGTCCATATTGATTGCCGTGAACCGGCAAGCCGTCGAGATAATGTGTGCTAGCTAACTTGGTAGTTTTTAAATTAAATTCAGCAGACATTCCCCCTATAACTATTGCTAAGTGATAAGGAGGACAAGCAGCCGTACCTAATAGTCTTATTTGATCCTCTAAAAATGAGATTAAACGTTCAGGATTTAGTATCGATGGTGTTTGTTGAAATAAAAAAGATTTATTGGCCGATCCACCACCCTTAGCAATAAATAGAAATTTATATTCGTCGCCGTCGGTCGCATAAATTTCAATCTGCGCTGGTAAATTATTTCCAGTATTTTTTTCATCATACATAGTTAGGGGGGCGACCTGAGAATAACGAAGATTACCTTCGGTATATGCTTTATATACACCATTAGAAAGGGCCGCTTCGTCACCTCCGTTGGTCCAGACGTTTTGGCCTTTCTTTCCCATAATAATCGCCGTACCAGTATCTTGGCACATAGGCAAAACGCCTCCTGCAGCTATATTTGCATTTTTGAGAAGGTCTAAAGCAACATAATGATCGTTCGGTGATGCATCTTGATCTTTTAGGATTGCAGAGAGTTGTGCAAGATGGCTAGGTCGGAGGTAATGCGCTGTATCATGAAATGCTTCGTGGGCAAGTCTAATCAGTCCTTCCGTATTTATTGTAAGGATCTCAGTATTATTGAACTTCTCGACCTTTACATAATCCGTTGTTATAGCTCGAAAATCCGGCTCTGAATCTGTTGTTTGGAATAAATCGCGAAACATAAATGTCGACATATGAAGGGCTCGTTGAAATCCTTAATTAATACGTTTTCCCGGACCTAGTTTATAATATTATTTTTTTCGAAAACTATCGAGTGCAATTACAGTATCGTCAATTTGAGTTTCTGTAGGTATGTCGGAGTTTTCAATCGAACCTGTTTTATCAGATATTTTTTCTTTGGTCTCATTTTCCGTTTGGATCGGAGTGAAGTTACCGTCGTTATCAAACTGCAGGCCAAAATTTACCTAGGGATCTACAAATGCCTTAACCGCATCAAAAGGAATAAACAGCTTTTGGGATTTTCCATTAAAACTTAAGGTCACTGAAAAAGCATTGTCAGTTGTCGTTAAATCCCAAAACTTATTTTCAAGAACAATGGTCATCTCTTGAGGGTATTGGGCCAATAATACTGCAGATATCTTTACTCCAGGCCTTTGGGTCCCAAAAGTTATGTAAAGATGGTGTGATCCTGGAAACTCACCGTCAACCGCACAATCTAAAGCCTGCCGAAGCACACTTCTCATGGCGTTATCCAATAATTTGGCGTAGTCAATTTGATCGTTTGACATCATGGTAACATTTTTAAGTTATTAA
>PBWY01000022.1 GCA_002727395.1 Rhodospirillales bacterium
TTGGCTCGTTTAGCTCAAGCCCCCTTTGTAAAAGTCGAAGCAACTAAATTTACTGAGGTGGGCTATGTTGGACGTGATGTTGAACAAATCATAAGGGACTTGCTTGAAGTCGCAGTACACGAGACGAGGGAAAGAATGAGGAAGGCGGTGCTCGCTAAAGCAGAGCTAGCCGCAGAAGAAAGGGTAATAGAAGCCCTAGTTGGCGAAAATGCGGGCGAAGAAACCCGTCAAAGGTTCCGTAAGATGCTTCGCGAAGGAGAATTAGATGATCGTGAAGTAGAACTTGACCTATCTGACAATTCAGGTGCTTCCTTGCCTACGTTTGATGTACCAGGTGTGCCCGGAGCACAAATGGGTATGCTTAATCTCAATGATATGCTCGGCAAGGCCTTTGGAGGACAGACTAAGAAGCGCAAGTGCACCGTAGAAGAATCCCATGATTTTCTTGTCGCTGATGAAAGTGATAAACTTCTCGATGAAGAAAAAATATTGAGGGAGTCCATTGAAGCGGTCGAACAGAATGGCATCGTCTTTTTAGATGAAGTTGACAAAATCTGTGCCAATCATGAGCGTCATAGCGCCGATGTTAGTCGAGAAGGAGTACAAAGGGATTTACTTCCATTAATAGAAGGCACAACAGTTTCTACTAAACACGGTCCGGTCAAAACTGATCATATTCTTTTTATAGCGTCAGGAGCGTTTCATATTTCTAAACCCTCAGACTTACTTCCGGAACTGCAAGGTCGTTTACCTATTAGGGTAGAACTAAAGGCCCTTGAAGTGGAGGATCTTAAAGCAATTCTTACTGAACCCGAGGCTAGCCTTATAAGACAATACGTGGCGCTAATAGGAACCGAAGACGTAGAATTAGAGTTTGCTGAAGACGCCGTTGATGAAATTGCAACGATAGCCGCCGAGGTAAATCAGGCCGTTGAAAATATAGGGGCCAGAAGATTACAAACAGTGATGGAGCGCTTATTGGATGATATAAGTTTTACCGCGACCGATAGAAGCGGTGAAAAAATCATCGTTAATGCCCAAATGGTAAGGGAAAATGTAAGCGACCTCGCAAAAAACGCAGACCTAAGCAAATTCATTTTGTAATTAGCGCAACCGGCGCAACATAACATATAGGGCACCCGCACCACCATCGCAGGGGGCAGCCACTGAAATAGCTAGGACCCGTGAACGCGCCTGTGGTGAGTTTAACCAATCAGGTGTCTCCCTCTTCAACACACCCCCACCCTGACTGAGTCGACCGCGACCTGTAATAATTATAACACAACGTTTTCCCAAAGCTTGAGAATCCTGCAAAAATGTCATTAATTTTTTATAAGCTTGACCCCGGGTCATTCCATGCAAATCTAACCGAGCCTCCGGTCTAAGTTGCCCACGCCTTAATCGGGCAAGGGTACGTTTATCAATATCACCGGCCTTTTCTAGGGAGAGAGGCTCTAGATTTAAGGAGCGGTTTCCTATGGAATTTCTCTTATTTAAAAATTGATGTGGTTTGTTGGACTCAATTTTTTCTTTAACAACTGTGCAAGGTATTTCTTTAATTTTCCTCATTGCTTCAAGAAAAATAGTGTCATCATCAGGCGATAACGATGAGGCCTTTGAATGCTTCACCCACCGCTTATTTTTGTTTCTCGACATTGGATAACAATAGAGGATCTGAATGCTTTGGGCCAGAATAATACTACATGTACCCTAACCAACTTGATGAAACCTTATTTGGGTATAAACACATAATAGCGACCCCGACGCTTCATATGACCAGCTCTTTTGGCTGCAGATAAGCCGTGTCCGAAAAAAATATCTCCGCGCACTGCGCCCCTTATATCACCCCCGGTGTCTTGGGATATAAGTAACCGCTGAAATGCAATATCAATATTCAGAGGGTCCTTGGTATCAATCCAAATCGGAAGACCATAAGTTAAGAACCTTGGATCGATAGCAAGACTTCGACCCGGCGTCAAAACAACACCTTGTGCACCAAGTGGGCCTACACCAATCACTCGACTAAAAAAAATATAGCGAGCATTTAGGTCCAATAAATCAGTCACTTTCATAGGATTTTTTTTGAGCCAAGAACGAATGGCTTGCATTGAAAGAGCCTCCGGTGAAAGTTCCTGACGGTTTATCAAAACTTTACCTATAGAGGTGTAGGGATGGCGGTTGTGCCCAGCATAACCGACCCTCACAATTTCCCCATTGGGTAGTTTTATGCGCCCCGACCCCTGAATTTGCAGGAAAAAGACATCTACAGGATTTTTTAGCCACGCTATTGGCTCGACATAGTTTTTCAGCGCTCCATTATTTATTTGTTTTCGGGAAAAATATCTCCCCTTAGTTTGATTAAGGTTGGCTGGAGGGGGATAAATAGGAATTTGAAATTTGCCGAATCGTTTTAGGGCGCCATCAAATTGCGGCTCATAATACCCAGTGAATAGACCTCTAGTTTTACCAGAAAATCTTTGACCGACGAGATAAGCACGAAAATTTTTTGAAAAGAAGCTTCTCGCGTAGATATGATTTCCAAATTTTTTCTTGTCCAATTTACGACATCTGCGCCGCCATAGTTTCATTGATCCAAATCTAACCGAAACGTGGGATTTTTGATTCGCAGACCGCATTAATTTTTGACAGCTAAGCCAAAAAGGCAAAAGGGCATCACCCTGATCACCGTGGCCCCAACCCGGCAAGGAATTGAAATTTATCTGGCTCAGCGATACAGGCTTCTCATCTTGTTCCAAAACCGATAAGGAGCAGCCCGATAAAATACCTGAAATGAAGAGCAGGCCATAGGGCTTTAGGTATTTATTCCGGGCTTCGAGTCTCAACTAAAGTCCAATTAGGGTCGTGTGCCCGGGTATTTCTAGCAAAGGTCCAAATATCGGTAACGGGTGCCACACGATTCTCATCGCCGTCAACTACCGCTCCACTGTTATCTCTCGTTACATTGACTTGTTCAGATAATACCTTAACAGTGACAAATGCCGTAGATCCGCCTACTCGCGCCTCAAGAATATTGATTTCTTTTATTCCCACAATAACCGTTTCTAAACTGTTTCCCGTTGCTTCCCTTTCATCAATTGCTTCGCAAAAATTTTCGAATACTTCGTTGTTTAATAAGCCACGCAGTGAATCTTTATCTCCATCCGCAAAACCATTAACCACAATTTCAAAAGCTGCTTTCGCCCCAGAAATAAAATTTTCTGAGTCGAATGTTGGATCAACCTCTCTGACAGTAGAAAGACAAGCAGCAATAGGATCAGGTAAATCATTAGTATTGTCAGTATTCTCTGACTCCATTTTACTCTTAGGCGGCGTTTCGACTACCTTATCTTCTTTACTTGTTATCTTCCTATTATCTGAAGCAAAATTCGGCCTGCGCCTTTGATGACCCGTGCGCTTCCCCAGAACACTGCGCAACCTGAGCACCAAAAATGCTGCAATCATAGCAAATAAAATTATATCAAGTGCTTGGAAACCATCGCCCATATCATTATACCATGTAAATCAAAAAATTTTATCGATAAATTTTGTTATATATATTTAAATGTTTACCTTTACATCAAAAAACTAGGGTCTCCTGAACAAAATCGCAAGTATGACTCTCATAATACTAATTGCTTTAATATTCTTGCCAATAATCGAAATAGCGGTGTTTATCGCCCTAGGGGGTGAAATTGGTATTGGGAATACGGTTAGTTTGATTATAGTGACCGCATTTATTGGTGCGTGGATTTTACGACAACAGGGACTAACAACGCTTAGAAACGCCCAACAATCCCTTGGGCAGCAAATATTCCCCGTTTCTGCTCTCTTTGATGGGGTTTGTCTGCTGTTGGCGGGTGTCTTCCTTTTAACCCCTGGTTTTTTAACGGATGCCTTAGGGTTTTTAATCTGCGTACCTCTAGTTCGCAGATTCTTGCGCCATTGGGTATGGATAACCATAAATCGCTCTAGCACTTGCAGTGAATGGACTAAATACGAAGAATCTCCCGATGGACCATCTCGTAATCGAGATACGATTGATGGTAGTTTTCGTGAGATAGATTCCGACAAGGGGCTGGATAAAACCAAAAATAACTTGCCTGACAAGAAAGAAAATTAAAAATAGTTTATATTTTAGTACTTCCCACTTCCTTGTTTCTTCTGGGAATACGTGTTAGCGACGATCGAAATTATCGGAGAATACCATGCAAGACATTCCTTCCGACGGTGTAACTAGGGACGAAAATATTAACGCAACGAGCGAGGATTTTATTCAGCCCAATATTTTAATTGAGGCCCAGTACATAAAAGACCTGTCATATGAAAACCTTGCCGGACCAAATAGTGTGACGATCGGGGAGCAATCACCAGAGGTGAATATCGAAGTAAACACTAGTGCCCGTAATCTAGAAGAGAATAAGTACGAGGTAACTTTGGTGATCCGAGGGGAGGCTAAATCAGCAGAAAATACAATTTTTATTCTGGAATTAACCTATGCCGGAGCCCTAGAAGTGACCAACGCGCCCAAAGATGCCATTGGCCCAATTCTATTAATAGAGGGTGCGCGTCTCCTATTTCCGTTTGCACGAAATATCGTTGCCGATGTATCCAGAGACGGTGGGTTTCCACCGCTATTTATAAATCCTATTGATTTTGTCCAATTATATCAAGATCAACACGTCGTTGAAGAGCCCGGGAATAAAAACGGCAGCCTTTGAATAAATTAAAGAATTAATTAATTTTCCAAAGCGGATTTAGAAGTTTTTGAATAAATCGATTATGTTTTTCCAACTCTTCTTCGGTTGGCTGATGTGGTCGGGGTAACAATCTTTCTCGTTTTACGACTTCGAAACCCTCGTCGCTATCCTCACTAGTTTCAAGCACCAAACCAGGCTGCCGCCCCCCTATCAACTCCAAATAGACCTCTGATAATAACTCTGCATCCAAGAGGGCGCCATGAAGTGTCCGAGCTGAATTATCTATATTGAACCGCCGACATAATGCATCCAAGCTAGCAGGTGCGCCGGGATATTTTTTTCGGGTAACGGCTATTGTATCTACAGTCCGATCAATTGATATTGTGCTTAACCCGCCCCTCTCGAGTTCCGCATTTATAAAACTTATATCAAATTTAGCATTATGAATAATTAGCTTTGCATCTGAAATAAAGTCTAAAAAAGCTTCTGCAATATTGGAAAATACCGGCTTATCCTTAAGAAATTCATCACTTAAACCGTGAATCTTTTGTGCATCGGGCGGCATCGGTATAGTTGGGTTGATGTATTGGTGATAAACTCGGCCGGTTGGCAAATGATTTTCTAATTCAATACACCCAATTTCGACTAGCCTATCGCCATCTCTAGCAGACAACCCGGTTGTCTCTGTATCTAAAACGACCTCTCGCATAACCGCCAAGCCCTTAATTTTTAATCCGCCTTACTATCCTGAAAAGCTGGTTAAAGGTATGCCTTTTTCCTAAACCTGTACACACAACAAAGTCAGCCTTTTTTCTTTTTTCATTATCGGGCATCTGGCGATCAAGCGTTGCCTTAAAACGTTGCAATGTCATGCCAGGCCGAGCCATTGCGCGCTGGCGCTGAACAAAACCAGGCGCGGAAACGACCAAAGTATAATCACAAATTCTGTCGGTTTTTACTTCAAAAAGAAGGGGAACATCTAAAGCAATTATTGGCGATTTGCACGCTTGGCACCTTTTAATAAAAAGTTCCTGGGCCTCTCTTACTAGCGGATGCAGTATTTGTTCAAGACTAGCTAATGCTGACGCGTCACCAAAAACTTTTTGTCCCAGGGCGGTTCTGTCAACTGCCCCATCAATCACCACGCCATCAAACTCTTTTTTGATCACCGGCACAGCAGCACCACCAGCTTTCAGCAAATCGTGAACTAAATTATCAGAATCACATACACGGAGTCCCAGCCTAGAAAGCATTGTTGCCGCTGTTGTTTTTCCCATTGCTATAGAACCAGTCAACCCGACAATTAAAGTCATTTCAGACCCCTTATTTGCCCTAGAAGGTGGGCCTCGAGGTCCTCAGAAACCTTTGGATCAACACCAAACCAAGCCCTGAAACCCGGCCTACCTTGTTGCAAAAGCATACCGAGCCCGTCTACGATAGTATTTCCTCTATCGATAGCAAGTTTTAGGAGCGGAGTTATCAGGGGCGCATAAACAATATCACTTACTATTGCTGATAAAGGCAGGGCTGATAAATTAATGTCGAGTGCTGGCTGCCCAACCATACCCAAAATTGTTGTATTTACTAACAATTTTTTACCTTCAAGAACCTCGTTTCTTTCTTTCCAATCAACAGCTATCAGCTTATCCCCGACCTCTTCACACAAGCGTTCGGAATTTTCACGGGTCCTATTCACTATATTAATCTCTGATACCCCTGTTTCCTTAAGTGCCGCGGCTATAGCTCTAGCTGCTCCGCCTGCGCCCAGAATAACCGCGGTCTGTTTTTTTAATATGTTTAGATTCAAGCTTCTCTTAAGGGATTCTATAAAACCATATCCATCGGTGTTGGTCCCTATTATCAAACCCTCTTTATTTACAACCACTGTGTTTATTGCGCGCAATGTTTTCGCTACCCCGTCAACTCTATCAACAAACAATGCAGCTGCTTCTTTGTGGGGTACCGTTAAATTAACACCGGAAAAGCCCAGTTTTGGCAAAGCTAAAATCGCTGCCTGTAAATTTTGGGGCTGAACGGCTAAGGGAACGTAGTTCCCAATAACTTTGTTTTCCCTTAACCAAAAACCATGTAAGGCTGGTGATAAAGAATGGCTGACCGGCCACCCCATTACTCCAGCTATTGGGATTGGTTGATAGTCATTCATGCTGCTATTGCCCCCCTTAGACGAAGATAATGGAGGACCGGCAAAAGGGGCAGTCCGAGAATTGTAAAATGATTTCCTTCAATACTAGTAAATAATTGTATTCCAGCGCTCTCGACTTGATAACAACCTGGGCTATCTAATAAAGATTTACCTTGTTTCGAAATATATTCATCCAAAAAACAATCTGAGAATTTTCTCATATGAAGAAGCGACCTATCGGTATGCTCCCATATTCTTTTTCCGCCCTCAGCTACGACAACTGAACTTATAAGTGTGTGTTTCTTGCCGCGCAGTGTATTTAGTTGTTCTTTTGCCGCCACCAAATTTTTGGGCTTACTATAAATTATTCCTTCGCACTCGAGGACCTGATCAGCGCCGATCACAAGAGCGCTAGGCACCCTTGTCGACACTATGCATGACTTATGTTCTGCAAGAAAGCCAGCTATATCTTCGCCTGAAGCACCCTTGAATAACAAAGCACCTTTTAGTTCTTGTTCATCCACATTGGGTACCTCAACACTGAAAACCAAGCCAGCATCTTCCAGAATCTTTTTACGTGTGAAGCTGCTTGATGCCAGTACCACCTTGCTCATTTTCCAACACTCCATACAACTTGGTTAAAATGATTATAGCTTTATAAATTTTACGTTAATGGGGATAACATACTTTTATCAGAATATTATATATAATTAGCCCCATAAGCACTATTGCTTCCACAAGAAACAAAGCTGTGAATTTAGATTGCACAGGGTGGGAAATTTATATTATCCACATAAAAGGGGCTTTATTATTTTAATCCTTATAACCGTATGTATTTGGGAAAGATGTCTCCTAGAATTTTCTTATATCAACAAGCTTTATTCAACTTACCCATAATTATATCCACAGTGGATAAAAATGGTTAAAAAATTAATCCCCACTATCCCCCGTACTACTACTACTACTATATTTATATTAATATATTATTAGTAGAAGAAGATAATAAACGATAAAACTCATGGGGCTATAAAGTGACTACATCAAACCCAATCATTTTAGATGTTCTCGATGGAAAAGATGTTAAAAGTATTCCCATTTGGTTAATGCGGCAAGCTGGCAGGTATTTGGAAGAATACCAGGCAGTTAGAAAAATTAGCGGCAGTTTTCTTGATCTTTGTTACTCACCAAAAATGGCAAAGAGGGTGACGCTGCAACCAATTGAACGATTTAATTTTGACGCGGCTATCATCTTTTCAGACATTTTAGTAATACCTGATGCTCTTGGGCAATCGGTTCAATTTCAAGAAGGGATTGGCCCAATCTTAGAACCTTTACGAGACCTTTCCTCACTAAACTGCTTAAATATGGATAATCTTACGAACCATTTAAGCCCAGTCTATGAAGCAATTTCTGACGTGCGGTTAGAATTGACTAGGGATAAGGCAGTTATAGGATTTTCTGGTGCTCCATGGACTGTAGCAACATACATGGTGGAGGGTGGATCAAGTAAAGATTTTTCCAATATTAAACAGTGGGCATATTCTAGCCCAGAAGAATTTAGCATTTTGATAGAGATTCTGATTTCGGCGATAACAATGCATCTTCTATCTCAAATAAAAGCTGGTGCAGATGTTATCCAAATATTTGACAGTTGGGCTGGTTTATTGCCAGATTCTGGATTTAAAAAATGGTGTGTCTATCCAATAAAAAAAATAGTAGCCGGCGTTAGAAGTGAGTTTCCAGACATACCTATTATTATTTTCCCTCGGTTGGCGGGTCATAGGTATATAGCGATAGCAGATATTGAAGGTGTCACAGCAGTAAGTGTTGATCATACTATATCAACAGACTGGCTCTCTAAGAATTTGCAGAATAAAGTTGTTGTTCAGGGAAATTTAGATCCGGTGTTTCTCCTTTCAGGAGGAGCTGCCATGAAGAGTGAAGTGAAAAGAATATTGGAAGGCTTGTCTGGGCATCCCTTCATTTTTAATCTCGGTCATGGTGTTTTGCCTAGTACACCGACAGATAATGTATCGGAATTATGTGAAATGGTTTCCGTTTATCGACGGAGCTAGAAATGGAAAGGGTTGCTGTTGTTCTTTATAATTTAGGAGGGCCGGATAAGCCGGAGGCTATTCAACCATTTCTTTTTAATTTATTTAATGATCCCTTAATTTTAAGGCTTGTGCCACCTATTCGCTGGATTTTGGCGAAGATAATATCAAAGCGGCGGACGCCAATTGCTAAAGAGATTTATGCTAAGATAGGGGGTGGATCCCCTATCTTAGAAGAAACAAGAAAACAGGCTTCGGCACTGCAAGAAGAGTTAGAAAAAGATAGAAAGTTTAAAGTTTTTGTTGCTATGCGGTATTGGCGGCCGTTCGCTGACGAATGTATCGATGAGGTGATTAACTTTAATCCGGATTCTGTAGTTCTATTACCGCTCTACCCACAGTTTTCAACCACTACAACAAAATCGTTTCTTCAAATTTGGGAAAAACATTGTAAAAAGAAGGGTTTTGATAAAACTACCGCATCAATCTGTTGTTATCCGCAGGATGCGGGTTTTGTTAAGGCTGTTAGTCAACTTGTTCAACTGAGTATTTTAGAGGCTGAATCAAAAGGTCCCGTGAAAGTTTTGTTCTCTGCTCATGGAATACCCAAAAAATTTGTTGTTGATGGTGACCCATATGAATTGCATGTCAGGGCAACTGTGAGCGCTGTTGTAGATTGTCTAAATATCCCCAACTTGAATTATGAGATTTGTTATCAGAGTCGGGTGGGACCAGTTGAGTGGCTCAGACCTTATACAGATGAAGTGATTATCGATTCAGCGCAAGAGGGAAAATCAATCGTTGTCGTACCTATTGCTTTTGTTTCCGAACATTCAGAAACATTAGTAGAACTTGATATGGAGTATCATGATCTTGCATTGGATAATGGGGCGCTTTCCTATATTCGTACGGCGACGGTTGGAGTAAACGAGAATTTTATTCTCGGCTTAGCTAACATGGTGCGAGAAGGGTCAGGAGCAAATGGTGTAATTGCACCCAACCAATTAGTATGCAAAGAAAATTGTGCAGTCTGTCCGGCTGTTAGGTCAGATCAATGAACTTTGATTGGTTGCTGGAAATTTACCCTTGGATTAAGGCCCTACACATTATTGCTGTGATTTCTTGGATGGCTGGAATGTTATATTTACCCCGTCTGTTTGTTTATCATTGCGGGGCACCGGTAGGTTCCAATGAATCTGAAATATTTAAGGTTATGGAGAGAAGGCTTATGCGGGTAATTATGAACCCCGCTATGATAGCGAGCGTGGTATTTGGGGTTTTGTTGTTTCTAACTCCAGGGGCTATTGATTGGGACGCATGGTGGGTCTATGTAAAAATAATACTTGTTGTGTTCCTCATGGTATTACACGGTAGTTTTGCGCTTTGGAGAAAAAAGTTTGAAGAGGATAAAAATACGACCAGCGCAAAAACTTTCCGGATTATTAATGAGGGGCCGACAATATTAATGATAGGGATAATTATTATGGTAATTATAAGGCCCGGAGCCTAGGTTTGGAGTTGTGGCAATTGGGATTGACAGCAAAAACCCGATGAGCTAAAGCTGTGAGTGATTGTTTGCAATCGCTTTTTCTTACAACAATCCAAGACTATCAAGAATGGGCATGCCTATAATAGCCCCAAATAGGATTCTAAATTTCCCTACACATCACATAAATTTTCCTTTAACAATTTTCCAACCCATTATGAACTTACAAGAACTTAAGAAAAAACCTCCCGCTGATCTTCTTAGTTTTGCAGAAGAACTAAAAATCGAGAATGCTTCTACCATGCGCAAACAAGAAATGATGTTTGCGATTTTAAAACAACTCGCGGAAAATGAGGTGGTAATATCCGGCGATGGTGTTTTAGAAGTTTTGCAGGATGGCTTTGGTTTTTTGAGGGCCCCGGAGGCAAATTACCTGCCAGGCCCTGACGATATATATGTCTCACCCAGTCAAATTCGTCGGTTTAGCTTGCGGACAGGGGATACGGTAGAGGGAGAAATTCGTTCGCCTAAAGATGGGGAAAGATATTTTGCACTATTAAAGGTCCATAAAATTAACTTTGATGATCCTGAAAAAGTGCGGCATCGAATTAACTTCGACAATCTTACGCCTTTGTATCCAGAGGAAAAATTTGTTCTTGATCACGATAATCCCGAAGCTAAGGATTTGACTACGCGTATAGTGGATTTAACGGCCCCACTTGGAAAGGGCCAGCGCGCTCTGATTGTTGCGCCGCCGCGGACAGGAAAGACCATGATGCTACAATCCATTGCCCATGCAATTACGGAAAACAATCAGGGGGTCTATCTTTTGGTCCTGCTTATTGACGAGCGCCCAGAAGAGGTTACTGACATGCAACGCTCTGTTGATGGGGAGGTGATTAGCTCCACCTTTGATGAGCCTGCATCTCGACATGTTCAAGTGGCGGATATGGTTATTGAAAAAGCGAAAAGATTGGTAGAGCATGGCCATGATGTCGTCATTTTATTGGATTCGATTACTCGTCTGGCTAGGGCATATAATACGGTTGTGCCGTCATCAGGTAAGGTTTTAACAGGGGGGGTTGATTCCAACGCACTTCAAAGGCCAAAGAGATTTTTTGGAGCAGCAAGAAATATCGAGAGTGGCGGATCCCTTTCTATTATTGCTACCGCCCTGATTGATACGGGTTCTCGAATGGATGAAGTTATATTCGAGGAGTTTAAGGGAACGGGAAACAGCGAAATTGTTCTAGACAGAAAGCTAGCCGATAAAAGAACATTTCCCTCGATGGATATAGCAAAATCGGGAACAAGGAAGGAAGAGCTCCTTATTGAAAAGGGCGACCTTTCTAAAATGTGGGTATTGCGGCGCATCCTTAATCCAATGGGTACTGTTGATGCCATGGAGTTTTTGATTGAAAAAATAAAAGCGACAAAAAACAACGCAGATTTTTTCGATTCTATGAATCAATAGATAATATTTTCCAGTAATTACCAATTTTAAGGAATCAAAATCGTGGACCCTACGGTCTTCCGTTGTTCTAGTGCCCTATGGGCTTTTGCCGCTTCTCTGAGCTGATAGCGTTGTTCAACATGTATTTTAACGGCCCCGCTTTTTACAACCTCGAAGAGTTCTTTTGCTAAAGATGTAAAGGCCTGTTTTGTAGTTATGTAGTGATTTAAAATTGGCCGTGTCATAAAAAGCGACCCTTTTTGTAAGAGGGTAAGAGGAGCAATAGGTGGCACTGGACCTGAGGCATTACCATAGGTTATCCAAATACCGCGCATACTAAGACAGTCTAAAGACCCAGGATATGTATCTTTTCCAACTCCATCGTATACGACTGGAACACCTTCTCCTTTCGTATAACGCAGAACACGATCTACAAAATTACTTTCGGAATATATAATTGTTTTATCGCATCCATTGGCTCGAGCAAGAGCGGCTTTCTTTCTAGAGCTGACCGTTCCAATAATATTGGCGCCCAGATATTTCGCCCACTGACACAATATCAATCCGACCCCGCCTGCTGCGGCATGAACGAGTATAGTGTCAGACGGTTTGGGGACATATATGTGCTTTAAAAGCATGGCCGCTGTGAGACCTTTTAACATCATTGATGCCGCTTGTTCGTCTGTAATGCCGCGAGGTATCTTGATTAATCTGTCTGCCGGAAAACAACGTTTCTCTGAATAAGAGCCTATCGGATCTGAGCAGTATGTCACTCGATCGCCAATTTTCAGACCTTCCACTTTAGTGCCGAGAGCTTCGATTACTCCTGCCCCTTCTACGCCAGGGGTAAAGGGTGTGGGTAGTGGATAGAGACCTTTGCGGTGATAGGTATCTATGAAGTTCAGCCCTATAGCAGTGTTCCTAATAATCGCCTCGCCCGGTTTAGGGCTCGTTATTGTCACGTCTTCCCATTTCAGGACCGAAGCGGGTCCAGTCCTGTGTACACGAATTGCCTTGTTCATTGAGATTTCTTTGGTTATCAAATTTTGGGGCACCTTTTATAAAAACTGTTGGCGCCCCAAAAATAGTTTCTAACTAAGTGCGCTCTTCAGTAAAGCAGATGTACGACCATCCGCAAGTTCTGCTGCCGCTTGATTGTAGTTTCCACCACCCAGTCTTGCAAAGGCGTGGTCAACCCCTGGATAGGAATGAAGAGTTATTTTTTGGTTTCTTTCGAAAGCCTGCGCTATGGCTGTTTGGGACTCTGGGGGGCAAAAATCATCCTTTTCGGCAATATGGAACATTGCGGGCTTTTTTATGTATTCAGCATATGGCAAATGATCGTCTATTTGCACGGGATAATAACCTATCGAAGCATCAGAATCTGAAGAACAGGCCATAGTATAGGCGAGACTTCCGCCAAGACAAAAACCGACGCAACCAACTTTTCCAGTACTACCCTGATAAGAGCGTAAAAAGCTCATAGTGGCCTGGAGGTCTGCAACACCTTTTTCAAAATCCGGAAGAAATTTATTCATATATTCAAATGCCTTACCCCAATCTTCTTCGGTTTTATCGGTAAGTTGTATGCCGGGTTCAATTCTCCAGAACAAATCTGGGCATGCTGCAATGTAGCCCTGTTTTGCAAAATTATCGCACAGGTCTCTCATTACTTGATTTACACCGAAAATTTCTTGAATCACTAAGAGTCCGGGTCCCGTTCCAGATTCTGGAATGGCCAAGTAGCTACCAAAACTACCGTCTGATCCTTCAATTGATATGTCTGTCATCTCTGTCTGCGTCCTTCAAAAATTTTAATCTTACATCNACACCATAGCGCGGTAATATTTTTATGTCATTCGAAAGGAATCTCTAGCGNTCGNTCCACGGCTGGTGGTAATTTTTTTCATTGTGTTGGATGGTGTTTATGAAAACTAGTGCAATTTTTTTCTCTGATGTTTTGGGCACTTTTTTCAAATAATTTAGAAACTCTGTTCGGGGTGAAAATTGCCTAAAACCAAGTTTCTGATATTCAGATTTCTCAGGCAGGCTACTTCCGTAAATTATTATAGAATGTTTCTTTCTTAAGCGTTGGGGTACAGCTCGGGCTAGCGGTAGCCCTTGCGCCGCATTGTTGCCAATTACGATTAATCCTACACTATCTTTCAATTCCATAATCTCCGACTGCAGGAGTGTTAAGTCGACTTGGTCCCAATTTGTTTTTTCTCTTTCCGCCATCTCTCGGGTTAACAGAGTTGGATAATTATTGGGCATAGTGTAGCCAGTTTCTTCTGTTGAGAGTCTAGCCCAAGTCAGTGGGGGAGTATGCACGAAGGCTTCCGTGGTTACTTCATTGTCAAGAACTAGGATTGTAAGATAATCCGAAAAATTTTTATTTATCTGTTTAATAATCGACATTATTTTTTATGAATTATTTTCATGGTTTATAAGAAATAATTTCGTCTTTAATCCTTTTCCGCCAGTATAACCGTTGAGGGCCCCATTGCCACCAATTACCCTATGACAGGGGATAATTATTGGCAGTGGATTTTTGCTACAGGCGTTTCCAACTGCTCTTGGTGATGTATGGAGGGTACTTGCAATTTGTCCGTAGGTAGCTGTTTTTCCGAATGGGATTTCAGCCATAGAATTCCAAACTTTTCTCTGAAAACTTGTGCCATATGGGTTTATCGGCACAGTAAATCTAGTCAATTTGCCTTCGAAATAGTTTTCCAATTCTTTCTGGGCTCCAAGTAGCAATTTTGTTTTTTCGTTTTTTTGTGAAGTTGACCAACAAATTTTTTTAATAGCGCAGCCCCTCTCTACTATTGTAAGCAAACCAACTGGGGTATTTATTGTTAGTCTGGGCATTATCGTCAATTCATCCCCGAAAAAAAATGTTTTAGTTCTTTGGCTGTGGTGATGGGAAGGGAACAAGTTGTCCCTTGGCAAATATAAACAGTAGCCGAATGATTAACTTGGGTTTTTCCAAAAGCGGGATGCGTTCCAGCTAGTTTACCGCCGGGTGGAATAACAGTAATTACCTTATTTATTAAATTTTGTTGATATATTTCAGATAATAAATCAATGCAGTCTTTATCTTTCCTATTGCCGATAATGGCAATTTGAACGGCTGACTGCAAAAATTCGGCCGCATTTAATAGGGTGGCAAAAGGGAAAAAATTGGAGGCTAATTCGCCTGAAAAGGCTAATAAAATTGCTTCTGCCCGTTCACGATAATGATGTTTTCCGGTTAGGTAATATAGCTTTGCGAGGTTGGCGGCCATTACGCTATTGCCACCTGGGGTCGCATTGTCTGAGGCTGACTTGGTTCTGACAATCAATTCCCTGGTGCTAACTGGGGTAAAATAATAGCCATCATTATTTTTATCCCAAAAATCTTTATCGATCGTTGTTATCCATGATTGAGCATTTTCGATATATTTTTGCTCGCCGGTTAATTCATTCAAAGTTAGCGAGGCTCGGATCATTCCAGCGTAATCATCTAGGGTTGCTACTGCATTAACTAGGCCGGCCCTATAGGCGTGGGATAAGGTATTTTGGTTATTCATCTTGTTTAATATGAAGTCATAGGCTCGCGTCGCTGCTTCAAGCCACGACGTTTGCTTAAAGACAACACTAGCATTTGCCAAAGCGGTGATCATTAGGCCGTTCCAATCAGCGAGTATTTTGTCATCCCAACCGGGGCGGACTCTTTTTTGCCGTTCCCCCAATAATTTCTGTCGGCATTTTTTCAGCAATTCTTCTTCTTTTTGAGAATAGTCTCTTTTGTTTTTTGTACGGTTTAGTATGTTTTTGCCTTCCCAGTTACCCTCTGGGGTGACATCGTATGCTCCTTTAAATAAGGGTGTATGGGCACCTAAAACTTGTTCGATTTCACTTTCATCCCACACATAATACTTTCCTTCTGTTCCTTCACTATCAGCGTCTAGGGTTGCGGCGAAAGCGCCATTTTCTGCTACCATCTCTCTCAAAAGCCAATCGGCTGTTTCTTTAATTCGATTGCTAAATAGACTCTTGCCAGTGTCCTGCCATACCCAAGTGAGTAACTCTAAAATCTGTGCGTTGTCATAAAGCATTTTCTCAAAATGAGGCACCAACCATATGGCGTCAGTGGAATAGCGCGCATAGCCACCGCCCAGATGATCATATATTCCACCCTGGGACATTTTTTCCAGTGTGAGGAGAACAATTTTTTTAAGGTCCTGGTGACCATTACTTTTATAGTTACGCCATAGGAGTTCGAGAATGGAAGGATTGGGAAATTTTGGTGCCGCGCCAATTCCCCCGTTTACGGTGTCATATTCTTGTGCAAGGCGCTTGGCGGCACGGTCAATTAATTCTATGGAAATCTCTTCTCCTCTCTCTGAAATACCCAGTTGGCTGATTGATTCCTTGAGAGCGCTTACGTTTTTTGTGACGGCATCCTGTTTGTTGTCCCAGTAATCGTAGATGGTATGAAGAACTTCTGGAAAACTTGGCCGTCCGAATTTAGCTGTTGGTGGAAAATAGGTCCCTCCCCAAAATGGTTCGCCCTTCGGTGTAAGAAACATCGTTAGGGGCCAACCTCCTTGTTGACCAAGGGCTTGGAGACTGTGTTGGTATATAGCATCGATATCTGGCCTTTCTTCTCGATCAACCTTGATATTAATAAAGTGATCATTCATCTGTGTCGCGATATTCTTATTTTCAAAACTTTCATGAGCCATTACATGACACCAATGGCATGCCGCGTAACCAACTGACAATAAAATTGGCTTATTTTCAGCTTGTGCCTCGTTAAGCGCCTTTTCTCCCCAAGGCCACCAATTCACCGGATTTTTGGCATGTTGTAATAGGTAGGGGCTGGTTTCTTTTCCAAGTTTGTTTTTTTTCATTTATTATTCGGCTGTTAATTGCGATGTTTTTCCACCCGCAGTAGAACAAATTATGTTTCTTGCCGGCAAGGTTTTACTTGTCGGGCGGGTCTCTAAATTTTATAGAGTAGCATGTTTAAGGATTCTATATTTGCTCCGTCAAGCGGCGGGGCGCCTGCTGGAATTTCAGTGGTCAGGGTTTCGGGGCCGTCGGCTGGTAAAATTCTGAATACTATTGCGGGGGTTTGTACGCCCAAGCCAAGGCATGCTACTCATGTTACACTCACTAATCCAAAAAATGGGGAACCGCTGGACACTGGTCTTTTTATTTGGTTCCCAGCGCCAGCCAGTTTTACCGGTGAGGACGTTGTGGAGTTTCAGATNCANGGTGGNGTGGCTACAGTTGAAGCATTATGCCGTNCTTTGGGANCATTTGAAAATTGTCGTTTGGCGGAGCCTGGCGAATTTAGCCGACGCGCTTTTTATAATGAAAAGTTAGATTTAGCGGAACTGGAGGGCCTCTCTGATTTAATTGCTGCAGAAACCGAGGCGCAGCGAAAACAGGCCTTACAGCAATTATCCGGGTCCTTAAGTGAAATTTATGAACCATGGCGTAAGGCATTATTGGAGTGCCTAGCCCATACGGAAGCCGTAATAGATTTTCCAGAGGAGGAACTACCCGACGATCTCCTTGGTAATACCAAACACAATATATTGGGTATGACTAAAAAAATAACACAATATCTTGATGATGGAAATCGAGGCGAAAAGTTGCGAGAGGGGTTTCAAATTGTTATTGCTGGGGCTCCAAATGTTGGAAAATCCAGTCTCCTAAATTATTTAGCGGAGCGGGATGTCGCTATTGTTTCCGAGCAGGCAGGCACTACTCGTGATGTAATAGAAGTGCGTCTTGATTTGGGGGGGTATCCGGTAACGGTTGCTGATACAGCTGGCTTGCGCCAAACACGCGATGCTATCGAATATGAGGGGGTCAAGAGAGCAGAGAGCCGGGCGACTAATGCTGACTTAACCTTATTTGTTTTTGATATTTTGTCATTTGATGGTGATCAACGAGTGGTTGAGTTGATTACCTCTAACGATTTGGTTTTGATTAATAAGGCGGATTTGTTGAAGGAGCCGAAAATACCGGATTTTCTGAAGGTTTTTGATCCCATTATTATTTCCGTTAAGAATGGACAGAATTTAGAGGATTTTCTCAAAGTTCTGACTAACAGGGTAGTTAAGCAGTTTTCTGTCAACGCTCCGGCCCCGCTGTCGAGGTTGCGCCATAGGGAAGCATTGGAGAGAGCGAATTTTGCACTTCAGCGGTCCTTAAATACAGGGGCGGCGGAATTAATGGCAGAGGATTTAAGGATTGCGGCCAGAGAATTGGGTAAAATAACCGGTCGAGTCGACGTTGAGGACGTGTTAGACGTTATATTTCACGAATTTTGTATAGGAAAATGAGGTTATTTTGTTTCACGTGAAACATTTTTAGCCAAGTTTTCTTTGACAGAAATATTCAGGGCTTTTAAATAAAGCGATGGAAAAATATGACGTCATTGTGATTGGGGGGGGGCATGCTGGTTGTGAGGCCGCTGCCGCTGCCGCTCGCCTGGGGGCGCCGACTATTCTAATTACCCATAAATTAGAAACAATCGGTGAAATGTCTTGTAATCCCGCTATTGGTGGTTTGGCAAAAGGCCACCTTGTGAGAGAAATAGATGCACTTGACGGTGTTATGGGCCGCGCAATTGATGGGGCGGGAATACAGTTTAGAGTTTTAAACAAGAGCCGTGGGCCAGCGGTGCGGGGCCCACGGGCCCAAGCTGATAGAAAGCTCTATCGTCAAATAATGCAAAAAATCCTCTTTGAACAAGACAACCTGACCATTTTTGCAGGCTCTGTTGCAGATCTGATAATTAATAATGACGTTGTCACGGGCGTTTTGCTTGAAGGTGGACAGAGTTTTTCTTGCAACAAGGTAATTTTGACTACTGGTACATTCTTGAGGGGAGAGATTCATATTGGGGAAGAGCGCATCCCTGCCGGGCGAATGGGGGAAGCGCCCGCCGCCGGTTTATCTAGGACGCTCGCTGAGAAAGGCTTTGAGTTGGGGAGACTGAAAACGGGAACCCCTCCACGCCTCGACGGACAAACAATAAATTGGGGTGGCCTCACGGTACAAAAGGGTGACTCCCATCCCGTGCCGTTTTCCTTTATGACTAAAGCTATCACGAATAGGCAAATTGACTGTCACATTACTGGCACTAATCCAGAAAGTCATAAAATTATAATGCAGAACCTTGATCGGGCCCCGATGTATTCGGGTCAAATTGAGGGGACCGGACCGCGATACTGTCCGTCCATAGAAGATAAAGTGGTGCGCTTTTCTGAACGAGAGCACCACCAGATATTCCTTGAACCGGAGGGCTTGGATGATCAAACCGTATATCCTAACGGTATTTCAACAAGTTTGCCACGCGACGTTCAGCATGCCTTTTTAAAGACAATCCCGGGCCTTGAAAATGCCAAGATTTTAAGACCCGGCTATGCGATTGAATATGATTATATAGATCCCCGGGAATTAACGGCCGCGCTGGAGACTCGCAAGATTTCAGGCCTTTATCTTGCTGGGCAAATAAACGGCACGACGGGTTATGAAGAAGCAGCTGCTCAAGGTTTAATGGCTGGGCTGAATGCCGCGATTGCTTGTGGTGGCGGCAAGGATTTTATTTTGGATAGGGCCGATGCATATATTGGTGTTCTAATAGACGACCTTATTTCGCGCGGTACCTCCGAGCCTTATAGGATGTTTACCTCTAGAGCGGAGTATAGGCTTTTGCTTCGTGCTGATAACGCAGATCAACGTTTAACGCCGTTGGGAATTAATTTGGGCTGCGTCTCCTTGGAGAGAAAAAAACTTTTTGAGGAAAAATTTGAGGCCCTAGGCCTAGCCAGAGGGCTTTTGACTGGTCTTTCGGCAAAACCTAGCGAGATGATAGAAAACGAAATGGCTGTGACCCGGGATGGGAAAAGCCGTTCTGCTCTGCAGCTTCTGGCCTACCCTGATGTAACAGTTGAGAGCTTGTCGACAATTTGGCCAAAGCTAAAAACTATACGACCAGACGTGGCCGAGCAATTAGAAATTGAGGCGAGATATGTTACGTATTTGCAAAGACAAAGTGCGGACATTGAGGCCTTTAGAAGGGACGAGGCCCTGGAAATTCCTGCAGATCTTGACCTAGACAAGGTAGGGGGTTTATCCAATGAGGTGCGAGAAAAGTTAAAAAGTTCGCGCCCGGCCAGTTTTGGCGCCGCTGCGCGTATTTCGGGGGTTACCCCTGCAGCTTTAACAGCTCTTCTGCGCTACGTTCGTAGAAATGAGAGAGTAATAAATCATTAAGTCCCTTAATTCAGCACCATTATCGCCAGACGCATTTGCAAGTATTTTTAATGTTTCACGTGAAACATTAGATTGTTTGATCCTTTTTGCTGATCTTTTAGAAAATTGGCAAAAATCCTTAAATCTTGTGGGGGCCGAGACCATGAAAGATTTTTGGAGGAGGCATATATTGGACTCGGCACAACTAATTCCTTATGTGGAAAATACCGGTCGGGTTGTTACAGATCTCGGTACCGGAGCAGGTTTTCCGGGACTCGTATTATCTATTATTCTTAATAAAGAGGTTGGCCTGGTTGAATCTTCTGGGAAAAAAGTAGCCTTTCTTAAAGAGGCGGCCCGCATTACAGGAGCTCCCGTTTCTATATATCATGGCCGAATTGAGAGTTTAGTTCTTCCTAAAAGTGACATTATTGTTTCGAGAGCTTTGGCGCCCCTTGATAAACTGCTTAGTTTGTCGTTTCCCCACTTGGGGCCGGATGGCACCTGCTTGTTTTTAAAAGGTCAAAGATTTGATGAAGAATTGACCGTTGCCGAAAAAAAATGGAAAATGCGGATACAGTCATTTTCAAGCATTACAGATTCTGGCGGTAAAATTATTTTGATTGAGGATATCAGGCGTGCCTGACCTAAATATCACCCCCAATGTCGCGCAGGGCAAAGTATTTGCGGTGGCTAACCAAAAGGGCGGGGTTGGAAAAACTACTACGGCTATCAACCTTTCTACGGCTTTGGCTGCAGTGGGTAGGCGGGTTTTGTTATTTGATCTTGATCCACAGGGTAATGCATCGACGGGGTTAGGGATAGACCGGACTTCAATAGAACTGGGTAGCTACGAGATATTAATAGACGGAGCAGGTCTTCATGATGCTACCCTTGAAACCGAAATTCCCGGCTTGTTCCTCGTTTCCGCCACCGCAGACCTCTCTGGCGCGGAGTTGGAGCTGGTTAATGCTAATGACCGAGAATATCGCCTGACAAAGGCCTTTGAAGATTGTGGAAGAAAATACGACTATGTGGTCATTGATTGTCCGCCGGCCTTGGGTCTTCTAACACTCAACGCCTTGGTTGCGGCTCAGGGCGTTTTGGTTCCACTGCAATGTGAATACCTAGCATTAGAGGGTTTAAGTCAACTGGTGCGTACCGTTGATCGGGTGAGGGATACCTTCAATTCGAACTTAAAGTTACAAGGGATTGTTTTAACCATGTATGATGGGAGAAATAAGTTAAGCACTTTGGTAGCAGAGGATGTGAGGTCATATTTTGGTGAGTTGGTTTATAATACGAAAATTCCCAGAAATGTGCGCGTTTCTGAAGCCCCGTCGCACGGCCGCCCAGTGTTAATCTATGATCACCAATGTGTCGGGGCCCAGGCATATATACAGCTTGCTAGTGAAGTTTTGAAAAGGGAAGAGGGAGAAAAATATGAATTCACCTAAAACGGGGGGAAATAAATTGGGCCGCGGCCTCTCTGCTCTCCTCGGAGATAATTCTAGGGAATTTTCAATAAATGACAACAAAAGCGGTAAAAATACCCCACAAAAAGGCCTTTCTACAGTTCCCGTTGAATTTTTGATACCTAGTTCCTTACAGCCTCGTCAAATATTTGGGCAAGAAGAGATAGAGTCTTTAGCTGCTTCGATTAAGAAAAATGGAATTCTACAGCCAATCTTGGTTCGTTCCTCAAATACATCTGACGAATTTTTTGAAATTATAGCTGGTGAACGGCGGTGGCGCGGTGCTCAAGTTGCCGGGTTGCATGAAGTTCCCGTTATTGTGAGAGATTTTTCCGATGAGGAGGTACTGCAGGTTGCCTTAATAGAAAATATACAGCGAGCCAATCTTAATCCTATAGAAGAGGCACTTGGATATAGGCGCTTAATAAATGAATTTAAACACACGCAGGATAGTCTCTCAGATGTTGTCGGAAAAAGTCGAAGCCATATAGCTAATATTTTGCGATTATTGTCCCTTCCAGAGTCGATCCAAAANAATTTGAAAATGCGGGATATTAGTGCAGGGCATGCTCGTACCCTCNTCGGTGNGCCGAATGCAGAGGACATAGTAAAGGAGATAATTAATAAAAAATTAAACGTTCGGCAAACGGAGANATTAGTCAAAAAGTTTAAGAGCCATGTTGGCGGTAAGAAAATTGATATTAGTCAAAAAGACTNTGATACCNTGGCTTTAGAAAAGTCATTATCAGATGCCTTGGGTCTTAATGTTTTAATAGGCTTTAATGGCAAAGGCGGAAAACTTACTATCAATTACGAAAGCTTAGACCAGCTTGACGATATTATTAGTCGACTTACAAGATAAACTACCTTCTTGCCAAGAGTTTAGCCCTTGCCGCGAGGCGCAATAGTTCTTGATTACAAATAACTTCGGGGGGAAACCCAGTTGTTTTGCAATGAATCTCCGCTTGGGTTAAAGATCCCAACGCTTGTTCAAGTCTGCGCGTTGACCAAAGTCTTACTTGTGCTTGGAACGCCGCGGTTTGTTTAAAAAAAACCGGCGGTCTCAGTAATTTCATGGCCGCTGCGGTTGTTGCGCCTTCCTCGATGGCGCTCCCTACCAGGTGCAGTCGCTCAAAGTGTCTGCTCGTCCGTCGGAGCACGCTGATGGGAGTGGCTCCTTCATTAAGTGCTCTCTCCATGAAGCGCAATGATTTTTCCAGATCACCTGAAGCGGCTGCAAATGCTATGTCATCAATGGCCATAGCTGCGCTATCTCCCACACAAGCCATGGCATCTTCTATAGCTATGTCCGTATGCCCTTCCATATATAGGCATAATTTATTAAGTTCAGAACGACTTACCATTCGATCCCCCCCGAGATTTTCAATCAAATAGGAAATTGTATCGGGGGCTGCTTTTAAATTTTCCTTATCAAGTGTTTCTATTATTATTTCTTTGATTGTTTTTCCTTCATCAGAATAGCACCCGATAGCTGCACCGTCTGAAGCTTTCTCGTAACTTGACCGTATTTTAGATCGTGGTGTGAGATTGCCCGCCTCTATAATAACCAGCGCTTCGCCAGGTGTTTGTTCGCAATAGTCAATAATTATCTTTGAGATCGAGTCAGTAACATCCCTCACCCGAACAACACGCCGCTCCCCCGTAAATGAAATGGCCGAGGCTTCGTCAAAAAGAAGGGCTGGGTCGTCGCGAAGGTTATTCGCAGATATTTCTGCGACTCTGAAGGGGTCCGATAAATTGCCGACCATTCCACGGATCAAGACTTCGGCTCTTTCACGAACTAAACCTTGGTCGGGCCCAAACAGTAAAACCGTTTTTATATTTTCTGGTAGAGTATTAATAAACGATTCAATTTTTGTTGTGGCGACTTTCATCTAATATCTTTTTTTGGGTAAATTATCTTTTCAATTGTCCTAGGCACATTTGTCAGCGCCCCTGCGACACGCAGGCGTAAATCTTCCGCAATAGATCGAAGCGCGCGGTTGCGGGCATCACTCTCTGCGCCCAAAGTGGCAAAATCTGACCCCAACATGTTATAACTACTTGTTGAACTTACTTTACCCTTAAATTGTTTGCCGCTTGCCTTATGAGTTAGGTAAAAGTTGGCCGTTATTTTAAGCTTCGCTCTGGTTGCAGAACCATCTTTGCGAATGTTAAGCTCATTAATTTTTTCATTGATTACAACTTTTAATGTATGCGTAGTAATTCCAGAACGTTGATTTGAAAAAAATCGTTCGAGTAAGAAATTACGAAGTTTTTGACCACTTCTATCCTTAATTTTTAAAATTACTACGCTTGAAAGAGCTTGAGAATTGGCTGCCCCAGTTTGGTTATAGAGGGGACGAAACCCGCATGCAGTGCAAATAACACAAAGGAAACTCATCAAAATTACGACCATTTTATTTTGTTTAGTCATAATATTTAATTGCGCCTTTCATTAACCAATAACTAGGTTAATAATTTTCTTCGGGATATAAATCACCCTATTTAACTTTTTACCTTTAATGGCAGCCATCACTGCGGGTTCTGAGAGTGCTAATGCCTCCGCCGTTTCTTGGGTTGCATCGCTGGGTAGCTCTATTGTTGCTTTTAATTTACCCCCAATTTGAATGGCAATCGTAAAAGTATCCCTGAGCATTAACGCGTGATCAGGTGTTGGCCACCGGGTGTTGGCCAAGGGTGTAAAATTACCCATTATTTCCCACAACTCCTCAGCTATATGCGGCATCATAGGCCCAATCAACTGCACTAAAGTCTCCAAACCTTCTTTTAAAACCCATTGGCTGGCCGAATTCGTATTTTTAACCCCTGATAGTGTGTTAACTAGTTCATAAATTCGTGCGACCGCTCGGTTAAAATGAAAATTCTCAAGATCATCAGTGACCCCTTCGATGGTATGATGAATTTGTCCGCGAACCTGTTTTAGTTCTTTACTAAAAACTTCCGGTGCGGAAAGTTTTTCGTCGGTAGCATTTTCTAAAACAAGGCGCCAAAGTTTATTAACAAAGCGCCATGACCCAGAAATTCCAGCATCGGTCCACTCCAAATCCCGCTCGGGTGGGCTATCTGATAACATGAACCAGCGAGCGGTATCAGCGCCATAGGAGGCGATTATATCCTCCGGATCAACAACATTTTTCTTTGATTTGCTCATCTTTTCTGAGCGGCCGGTCATTACGGGAGTGTCGTCATTAAGGTGTTTCAATACCCCAGCTTCATCAATTCTAACTTCGGAGGGCATCAACCATTCGCCATTTTCTGAACGATATGTTTCATGACATACCATCCCTTGAGTAAAGAGGCCAACGAAGGGCTCTGTTAGGTCGATATATCCGCATTTTTGTAGGGCTCGTGTAAAGAATCGGGCATATAGGAGGTGTAGAATGGCATGTTCTACACCTCCTATATATTGGTCAACAGGCATCCAATAGTCGACGGATGCCTTATCTATTGGAGTCTCAGCGCGAGGAGCACAAAAGCGCAAGAAATACCAGGATGATTCTACGAAAGTGTCCAAAGTATCAGTCTCTCGTTCGGCTGGGCCACCACAAGTCGGACAACTTACAAACTTCCAAGAAGGGTGCCGCTCGAGCGGATTTCCGGGAAGACTAAAGTCGACGTCCTCTGGAAGGCAGACGGGTAGGTCCTCTTCGGGCACAGGCACAACCCCACAATTTGGGCAATTGATTACGGGTATTGGGCAACCCCAATAACGTTGTCTAGAAACCCCCCAGTCTCGCAATC
>PBWY01000023.1 GCA_002727395.1 Rhodospirillales bacterium
CCTATAAATCATAAAATCACCAAGTTCTCGCATACGCTGAAATTCATCTTCCTCAGCTAACTCTGAAGGTCCTTTGGTTTCTTCCATTCTATCCTCCCCATACGTATAATTTTAAAATTTAAACTGAAGCCTTTTAGAAGACCACGGTAATGATTATAACTTGCTATCATACTTTATTTAAAATTAGTTTGTTAAAATAAAATCAAATTCGAAATTTTAAGAGATTAAGCTGCGATGCAGGACTTTGCTGAAGCTATTCGTTTAGCTTTTCTATTAGTTTTTTCTGGGAATACCGATTTACTAGAGATTATCTTGTTGTCTCTTCGTGTTAGCCTCTCAGCGGTATTGGTTGCGTGTCTTCTTGGATTTCCATTAGGAGCTCTGCTAGCTATCAGTCGTTTTTATGGACGTGGTACATTGTTGGTTATTATTAATGCCTTAATGGGATTACCTCCCGTTGTGGTAGGCCTGATTGTTTATTTGAACCTATCGAGAGCCGGTCCAATGGGTTCTTTTGGTCTCCTATATACACCTACAGCCATGATCATAGCGCAAATAATTTTGATAATGCCTATAATTGCTGCTCTATCGAGGCAACTTATTGAAGACCTTCATGATGAATACGCAGAACAATTCAAATCCCTCTCTGTTCCTCGATCTACCGCTATTTTTGCATTAATATGGGATGGTCGTTACTCACTTCTCACTGTTGCTTTAGCAGGATTTGGAAGAGCTGTCGCAGAGGTTGGTGCTGTAATTATTGTGGGTGGAAATATCGATCACCTGACCAGAGTAATGACAACAGCAATAGCTCTGGAAACCTCAAAAGGTGATCTTCCTATGGCTCTTGCTCTAGGCGTTGTTTTACTTTTTATCGCTTTGGCAATAAACGCTGCGGTCATGTCACTCAGACTAACTACTGGAAAGATTTCAAATGTCTGACATACAAGACATCAGCAACGGATTAGAAATTCAGAAAAAAAGTATGTTAACTCTAGAAACAAGAGACTTGGTATTGGAATTAAATAAAATTCGCTATATCAATAAAATTAACCTTGCCATTAGATCCGATAATTTAACCGTTGTTATGGGCGAAAATGGTGCGGGTAAAAGCTTGCTCCTGCGTCTTTTACATGGACTGATAAACCCAACACATGGTGAGATTTTATGGAATGGGGTTCAAATGAATGATTCCATTCGAAAACAGCAAGCAATGGTTTTCCAGAGACCGGTTCTACTTCGACGTACAGTTGCTGCAAATATCGACTTTGTACTCAGGCTAAAGGGCTTAAACCACAAAGATCATAGGGATCAAATCCTAGAAAATGTAGGCCTTCTCGAATTCTATAATAAACCAGCGCGCGCGCTTTCAGTTGGCGAGCAACAACGTTTGGCGCTGGCTCGCTCACTCGCCACTGATCCTGAAATCATTTTTCTCGATGAACCAACGGCGAGTCTTGACCCTTCTTCGACACTTGCCATTGAAAAAATCGTAGAGAAAGCTCATAAGAATGGTACGAAAATCATTTTTATCACTCATAACCTTGGCCAGGCTAAAAGGGTCGCTGATGACGTCGTATTTTTACACAAAGGAAAATTAGTGGAACATTCTCCTGCAATTACTTTCTTTGATAACCCTACATCTGAAGCTGCTAAAGCCTATTTGGAGGGGAGAATTTTATTATAAAATGATTAGAAGCTTAGTTTTAGCGGGCTTAATAATTTTTGAATTATTAATGCCCAATATTGCCTCCGCAGAAAATGAACTTAATATTTTATTACAGTCTACTACATATACAAAAAATTCTGGGTTTTATGATCATATTTTACCTCTGGTAAAAGCCGATACAAATATTGTTGTTCATGTCGTTGCCGTAGGGTCGGGGCAGGCCTTAAAAAATGCCAGAAACTGCGATGCGGATGTTCTGCTCATTCATGCAAAGTCAGAGGAAGAAAAATTTGTTGCAGAAGGTTTTGGCGTAAAGCGGTTTAATTTGATGTATAATGACTTCATAATTGTTGGCCCTGCCTCCGATCCGGCTAATATCAAAGGAATGAGGTCAGCTACCGCTGCTATGAAAAAGATATCAAAAGCAAAATCATATTTTGCCTCTAGAGGAGATAATTCCGGAACTCACAAAAAAGAAATGGCTCTTTGGAGAGTGGCTTCGTTGCAACCTGAGAACTCGTCGGGAACATGGTACCTCGAAACCGGCTCTGGAATGGGGGCTACTCTAAATACGGCTGTGGAAATAGGAGCATATTCAATTACTGATCGAGCTACCTGGATTTCTTTTAAAAATAAACAGGATTTTCAGCCACACGTATCAGGTGATAAAGATCTTTTTAACCAATATGGTGTTATCCTCGTGAACAAAAATAAGTGCCCAAACGTAAGATCCAAAGCCGGTCAGATATTCATTGAATGGTTAAGGTCAAAAAAAGGACAGGATTCTATTCAAAGAATTAGAAAAAATAATATTCAGTTATTTTTTCCAAATGCCGACTGATGTTTGGACGTTCAACTGAACAACGACACACCATAACTCGGTGTTACAAGACCAATTACAGCATTTAATTAAACTTTTTGAAATTATCCTAAAGGTTCTCCTAAAGTAGTGCATCGACGCAACATTCTGGTTTGATCCTTCGGCCAATCAGTTCTCGCATGGAGGCATGCTAAATTATCCCACATCATTAAATCACCAGGCTGCCAAATATGTTCATAGTAATTATTTTGATCTTCAGTAAGGTCAAATAACTCAGAGAGNATTTTTTCACTCTCNTCTCTAACCATGCCTTCTATCCACATACTATTGAGNCTCGAGACATATAGCGCTTTTNTCTTTGAGCCNGGGTTNGTGACAATAAGAGGCTGACTGAAATGAAATATATTATCTAGNTCAATATTTAGATCTAGACGCTCTACATTCCTATAATCATANCCTTGCATTACTCTAGCNNCNGCTAGCTTTTTCTTTAGTTCCCNNCGCATATTATCATAGGCTCCGTAAAGACTAGAAAACTTNGTNTGACCGCCTTGTTTTGGAATCTCTATCCCATAAAGAAANGATGCTCTATGCGGCCTTTCGTGATAACATTTATCNGAATGGAACCACATNTCACCATGACCTAAACCACCAACCGGTTTCCCATCCTCATCTTTTTTATCAGTTACCAGCATCAGATTTACCCAATCTGGCGCATCACCAACCTCTTTTATGTTAGCACCTGGTTTAGGCTTGTGACGTTCAGCTATAGGTCCAAAGTTACTTGCAAACCTTAATTGATCATCACCTGAAATTTTTTGATTACGAAATAATAATAGACCGTATTCATGCCATGCATCTCGGATTGACCTTATCACTTCAGTATCAAGTTCTTGACTGAGATCTACACCACTTACCTCCGCACCAATAACTGGATGTATAGCTTTTACCGAAATTCTATCATGGATTTTGATCTTTGTTGCCATGCTGCACATTCTCCGGAAAATTATGAAAATTTTGTCAAAAACCCATCAGTAGTCTATTTGTTTTCTGGTTCGCCGTAAACAGACTGTCTTAAAAATGAAGTTATGCAAATATTTTTGAAGAACTTTCAGAATTATTATTTTAGGTCTTGCTGAATAAATTTTTTATTCTTTGGAAATTCAATGACGGGCCCCAAGAGAAAAGCCCCGCCATAAAGCGGGGCTTCATCTGCAATTAATGAAAAAAGGTCTTAGATTTATTTCAATATTCAAAAACCTTTGGAAATTTCTTACGAACCTCTGCCGCCAACTCTGGTGAGGTTTGTGCCACCGCCGGAAAAGTCTCAATTCTCTCATATGGGCGGCATGCGTTAATGACCACCCGAGTATTGTAAAGTGTATCTTCACCATGCATCGGATCTAATCTTGACGACTGACATTGATTAAGATGAATAATATCTTTTTCAGGATCCGATCGCGTACCCATTGCCCATACAACATCATGTAAATTATGAGCCTCGATATCCTCATCCACAACCACAGTATATCGCCCGCAATATGTGGCAGGATTTAACTGAGATGCCATCAGACCAGCCTGTGTTGCGTGGCCATAAAAACGCTGTTTGATAGATACCACTACAAATGTTCGACCGGAACCAGCCTCATGATGCCATACACCACGGACATCCTGAACTCCTCATTTTTGTAGATTATCCAATAATGTGACAGAGCGGGTAAAACAGCGTTCAAAAAGGTGAGAATGCGGTGGTTTTTGACTGGCCGCACAGGTTAAAATTGGATTATTCCGGTGATAAATTTTAGTAATCTTAAAAACTGGATCTTGTTCCGCATCACCTGCATAATAGCCTGTCCACTCCCCAAAGGGCCCTTCTAATCGGGTTTCATCCGGATACTGATAACCTTCTATCACTATTTCCGAATGCGCTGGAAAAGGTAACCCATTATCCCCTGTAATCAATTCTATAGGTTTACCTGCGAGCCCTCCTTGAAAGGCAAACTCTTCAACATCATCTGGTATAGTCATCCTAGCCGCTAGGAAATGGGTGGGATCAACGCCAACGACAACAGTTACTGGGCAGGGTTCGCCTTTAGCAAAATATTTTGCTCGTTGTATGTTACCTTGTTTTCCATTCGAAGCCATTACCCCAAGGGTCTGACCATCATGAACCATGCAACGGTAAGTACCAGAGTTTATTCGCCCATTTTCTGGGTCACGTGTTATAACCCCACAAGCGGTTCCAATATATCTTCCACCATCTAGTTCATGATGAATTGGAACTGGAATAATTTTTTCAATGTCTATATCGTCACCCTCAACGATATTTTCTAAAATTGGACCGGTATCCACATGTCTTGGTGGTATCGGTTCATGATTAAACATTTTTTCACGATAGGCTTTAAGCAAGGCGAAGCGATCGTCTTGGAGTTCGGTATCCATACCAACTGCAAGAGCTAGTCGGTAAGGCGATGCTAACATTCCGTAAAGACAGCGATGCCCTTTCGGATATCCGGGAATATTATCAAACAATACGGCCTTCGATTTCTCAACGCGTTCACGATATAGTACCTCTACAACGGCACCCATTTCTTTATCCCAATGCGCACCATCTACCTTCTCAAGTTGTCCGTTTTCTTCACATGCCGCGAGAAAATCACGCAAATCCGTTTGAGGACTAAAATTCTCTCTCCCACCATCCATCTTTAACTTCTCCTTTTTTTCAAAATTTAATTCAATACTACTAAAATATCACTTTCTATGCTCAATCCCTGAGATGCCCCCATTTAGCCCAAGCCTCTCGTCGAGCTTCTGGCGTTGGAGCATTAACTTCCTGAAAATCTTCTTTCCAGTGAAACGGCCGACAAGCATCGATAATTGCACGACTGTTATAAAGCTTTCCTGCCTTGCGGTCATCAGGTGAAATAACAGGATCTAAGGCAGAAGACCACATATTATGAATAATATCGATACCAGATGCTGGATCACATCTTGTACAAACCGCCCAAATTACTTCTTCTAGGTTTGTAACATCCACATCTTCATCTACTACTACAACAATTCTGCCTAAATATGCTCCAGCATGACAAGTCGCAGCAATATGACCGGCCTGTGTAGCATGACCTGGGTACCTTTGCTTAATCCCTATTGCTAAAAAAAGACGCGAACCTCCAACTTCATGAGCCCAAACATTATCAACATCCGGAACCCCCGCTCGAGCAATGTTTTCCTTAAGAACAGCAGATCGACTAATGGCTCTATACCGAGCATACTCATAAGGCATCCGGATATGAGCCGCTCCTAGCATTATCGGGTCATTACGGTGATATATAGCTGATATATCAACCCAAGGCTCTGAATCCATTTGCGCCCCTTGATAACCTAACCATTCTCCAAAGGGTCCTTCTGGCGCAGAATTTCCTGGATTTATGAAACCTTCGATCACTATTTCGGCATTAGAGGGAAAAGGGAGTCCTGTATGTTTTCCCTTAACACATTTTATAGCTTGACCCCGATAGGCGCCCATCATGTCTAATTCACACATTCCTTCTGGTGCCTCAGTTGAAGACGTTAAAAATGACAGTGGATCACTTCCAACAACAATACAAACCGGCATAGGCTGATTTTTAGCCATATATTTATCTCTATGAATTCTGCCATGTTTTCCCGGAGATATATAAAGTCCCACTCGTTTAGCATCATGAACCATAACTCGATAGGTGCCACAATTAACCCAGCCAGTATCTGGATCTCTTGTTATATTAAAACATCCCGTTCCGATATATCGGCCACCATCTGCCGGGTTCCATAAGGGCGATGGAAACTTGGTGACATCAATATCTTTACCCTCAAGAATGTTTTCGAAAATCGGGCCATTATCAACTACCTCGTGTGGAATAGGGCTCAAATTTTTAGTATGAGTATGATACGCTTGACTAAGCTCAAGTTTGTTGAAGTGAGAAGGAAACCCTAATGTCAGGTTTTTCCTAGTTCCAGTAAACCAATTCACTAATATACGAAAACCTTTTGGGCAGCCTTCAACTTCATCAAATACCACCGTGGATGTGCCCTCGTCGTGACACATTACTTCTACGACTTGACCAATATCCTCTTTCCACGATGCACCAGTGACGACCTTGAGGTCACCGCGAGCATCAACCTCGTCCATCCAGTCCCGTAAATCAACATATTCCAGTGCGCAAACCAAGTTGTCACTGCTGCAATTGATTTTC
>PBWY01000024.1 GCA_002727395.1 Rhodospirillales bacterium
CCCCTTCATTGATACGTCATCTAGTAGGGGATTTGAAATGGCAGCTTCTGCAGCCAATCTAGCCCGTTCTTCACCATCTGCTTCACCAGTACCCATCATAGCTTTACCCATTTCTGACATGACACTTCGGATATCCGCAAAGTCTAAATTTATTAGTCCGGGTACGACCATTAAGTCTGTTACGCCACGGACCCCTGAGTGCAGTACATCATCGGCCATCGCAAAAGCGTCCGAAAATGTAGTTTTCTCATTGGCTATTCTAAAAAGATTTTGATTGGGAATAACAATAAGAGTATCTACGAATTGTTGCATTTCTTCTATACCGGCGTCTGCAATCCGCATTCTGTTCATGCCTTCAAACTGAAAAGGTTTGGTAACGACACCAACAGTTAACATTCCCTGTTCTCTAGCCAAGCGGGCTATGACTGGTGCAGCACCGGTTCCTGTGCCTCCACCCATTCCAGCGGCTATAAAAACCATATGGGAGCCATTCAGGATTTGCTCTATGTCTTCTAAAGCTTCTTCTGCGGCGGCACGTCCCATATCCGGGCGGGAACCAGCACCCAAACCGTGCGTTATAGCACGGCCCAGCTGTACGCGACGGTCTGCAAGAGAATGCGAGATAGCTTGAGCGTCGGTATTCGCAACGACGAACTCCACTCCTTCAAGTTGTTTGCTGATCATATTATTCACAGCATTTCCTCCTGCACCGCCACAACCAACGACGGTAATACGAGGTTTCAGATGGTCATCATTTTCGGGAGTAGTAAAGTTTATAGTCATATGAGCCTCCATAAATACTCAGGGCTATTACAATGAAATACTGCGAATTTGCAGCGGCTAAGGTTGGTAGGTAATAAAATTCTTGGGAGAGTCTTCATCATTAAAAATTTCCTTTTAACCAGTTACCAAAACGGGAAATACGTCCACTAACGCCGGTTGGGATGGCATCAAGCTGATCTCTTACGTCACTGTGCTTCTCTGTTGCAAAGCGTACCAAGCCAGCACATGTAGAAAATGCCGGCCCGCTAGTTGCTTCTGCTAAACCGCTAATTCGCATTGGTCGGCCCATACGTACTTGTTTTTCTAAAACAAGTGCTGCTAGTTCACGAACTCCTTGCAGTTGGCTAGCACCTCCGGTTAGTACTAAACGTCGCCCGGCAATACGATCTAAACCGGCACTTTCAAGTTTATTTCGCACTAATTCGAATGTTTCCTCTATCCGTGGTCGAATAATGCCATTTAAAAGTGATCTAGGAACATGATTAGGTTGATTGTTGATTTCTTCACCTATTAAGGGGACGTCTATAAGTTCGCGCTCATCAGCAGGGGAAGAAATTGCGCTTCCATAGAGAGTCTTCATCCTCTCGGCGTGGGCGACAGAGGTAGATAGACCTCGGGCAATATCGCTAGTTACAAAATGTCCGCCAACTGGAATGGAATCGGCATGCACTACCTCACCATCATAAAAAACAGCAATCGTGGTTGTTCCGCCACCCATATCAATAATTGTAACCCCTAGATCAACTTCATCTTCAACCAAACAGGCAAGACCAGATGCGTAAGGGGCAGCAACTGCAACTTCAATGTCCAAGTGGCACCTACCTAGGCATGCAGCTAGATTACGCATGTTGGCGGCCCTTGTTGAAATTACATTAATTTCAACTCCGAGTGTTTCAGCGAACATTCCTCTCGGGTCACGTATACCTTTTGTGGCATCAAGAGAGTAGGCCATAGGTAGTGAATGTAAAACTTCATAATCAGTGTCGCGCTGACAAATATTCCCCTGTGCCAATGCACGTCGTATATCGGCTTGATTAACCTCACGTCCTGAAATAGGCAGTTGAAACTTAAATTTTTCTGAAGATAGGTAGCCTCCGGAAACGTTAACAATAACCTCTCTGATTGTTTCATTCGCAAGTTCTTCTGCAGAGCTTATTGCGGTGAGGGTGGCGTGTTGTGCAGCATCCATATCAATGACGGTACCGCTACGAATCCCCTTTGAGGCGTGGTGTCCGACTCCTAAAACTCTTAAACCACCATCATTTGAAGAGTGGGCTAACAAACAGCATATTTTTGAACTTCCCATGTCAAGGGCAGCAATTAAACCGGTTCTTTTTTTATTCAATAGTCAACCCCTCCTTACGGACTCTTGATTCTAAAAACATGGTCATGTTTTTTGGCCTTTGGTGTGTATTATTTGTCTTCCTATAACACCCGGTTTAACGATAATGCTTTTAGGTAAGCGCATATCGATCAGTCGAACATCACGAGCTAGAATTCTTTGTTTTGAGTTGAGTTCGATCAGGCGTTTCCATGCCTTATGTGGGTTTTTTTCGGGAAGCTTTATTTTTATTCCCGATTTTAATTTTAAATCCCATCGTCTTTTGCCGATAAGTGTTGCGCGTGCAATTTTTGCGGCCAATGACGGATTTGTTCCAATAATATTAAGAAGTTTTAAAGCCGAACTAGGTGCTCCATGCCCCGCAACGACCAGAAGGGAACGAAACCTTCCAACACGCTCTGATATAAATGTCTTTCCTTGAGAATCAACTAAGTATTTTTGTCTTTTTGACTCCCAAAGAGCTATTGGTTTGCGTTCGTTTATCCGAATATCAATAGTGCTAGGCCAATTTCTCAGGACTGTTGCATTTTGGATCCACGGGATTTTTACCAGATTTCTATGAATAACTTCCAGTTTAACACCCAAAATTGGATCACCCTTTTTTAATCCAATTGCGTCAATGACTTTGTACCTAGGAGTTTTATCCCGTCCTCTAAGGATAATTTTATTAACCCTAAGTCCTAAAGATGCGGTTTGCTGTATCAATTCATTTTCTAGGGTATCAATACCTTCAGATAAGGCTCCGTTTTTCCATGCCCATAAAGGGCCGCAAATAAGTAGCAGAATACTTACTAAAATTATTGCAGAATTAGTTGCTGGTCGTGCCCACTTTGGCGCGGGTTTTTTTCGGAAAGAAACCGACGAAATGCTTTTCTTTGCTTTAGCTCTTCGATTAAAAGTTTTTAATACTAAAGATATTAGTTTCCGCATTGGGCATTCTCCACTATCCAGGAAACTAATTCTTCAAAATCTATACCGGCATAGGCAGCCTGCTCTGGGACAAGAGATAATGGAGTCATTCCCGGCTGGGTATTGACCTCAAGCATTACTAGGTGACCCGGGTCCGCTTTTGTATCGTCGTACCTTAAATCTGCCCTAGTCACCCCTTGGCAACCTAAAACATCATGAGCCTTAAGAGCATAGCTCATAGCATTTTTATAGATTATATTTGGGAGCGCGGCCGGTATGTGATGAGTGGTTTTACCTTTAGTGTATTTTGCGCCGTAATCGTAAAAACCGTTATCTGTTTTCAACTCGGTAACTCCAAGAGCTCGATCACCCATAACGGCAACCGTTAATTCCCGTCCAGGTATATATTCTTCGATCATCACCTGATCTCCTGGCATTCCAATATCTTTCAGGGGCATTGGAACATCTCCACTCTTCTGTACAATTTGGACACCAAGACTAGACCCCTCATTCAGTGGCTTAATGACAAAAGGTTGGTCCATTAACTTTTTATTTTTTATGTCATGACGATTAACCAAGCGGTGTTTGGCACATGGTATTCCAGCATTCCGAAAAAGTTTTTTTGCCATGGGTTTATCCATTGCAAGCGCCGAGGCGAGCACATTTGAATGGGTATAAGGAATGGAGAGCCATTCGAGTAAACCTTGAATACATCCATCTTCGCCGTAGCGGCCATGCAGAGCGTTGAATACTGCATCGGGAACGAATTTGAGTGCGTCCATAACTTCTCTTAAGTTTTGTCGTACATCAATTGGTGTTGTTTCATAACCTTTACGTTCTAGGGCTTTAACAACTGATTTCCCAGAAACTAAAGAAACTTCGCGCTCGGAAGAAATGCCACCCATCAACACTGCTACTCGTTTTTTCATAGTGTAGTCTCCGGAATTTCTGCGACACCAACACGTTTAATCTCCCATTCTAATAGGATCCCTAGAGTATCTCTAACACGGCGACGGACCTCACAGCCGAGGCCCTCGATATCAGCAGCGGTCGCCGTTCCTGTATTGATAAGAAAATTACAATGTTTGGAGGAAACCTGGGCTCCGCCTCTTCTAAGACTACGGCAGCCTGCCGATTCAATCAGTTTCCAAGCTTTTAATCCTTTAGGATTTTTAAAGGTACTGCCCCCAGTGCGTTCTTTAGTTGGTTGTGCTTCAGCTCGATTATTTTCTATTTCGGCCATTCGAGCCGAAATAATAGATGGTTTCTGGAACCTGCCTTTTAATTTGGTGGATAAAAAAATCCAATCATTGGGCACTTTACAGCTACGATAGGTAAATTCGAGGTCCTCTGATGTTAATCTATGAAGATTCCCTTGTCGGTCGAGTGCTGTAGCTTCCAATAAGATATCTTTTATTTGGTGGTTGTAAGCACCGGCGTTCATACGAATAGCACCGCCAATTGAACCGGGGATTCCACTGAGAAATTCTAGTCCTCCAATACCATTATCACGTGCTCTCCGGGCTACTGTTACGTCCATCGCACCCCCGTACGCATTAATTACAGAGTTGTTGAAAGTAATATTAGAAAATGCCCGCCCAAGTCGGAGGGTGACTCCAGAAATTCCACCATCTCTTACAATCATGTTAGAGCCACTTCCGATTACCGTTAAGTTTAATTCATTTGGAGAATTTTTGAGAAAACTCTGTAAATCCTCTGTATCTGCTGGTTCAAATAAAACCTCAGCCTTACCGCCCACTCGAAACCAAGTTAATTGAGATATTGGTGCCCAAGGTATTAATTTACCTCTCACTTCTGGCAAATCATAAATAATATGGTTTGATTCAAGGCCCATTTTCATAAAACCGCGCCTTCATGAAAATCTGATTGGGAAGAGAGTGTTGTAAGTGATTCTGGCAGATCGTTAGCCCATTTTGTAACGTCACCTGCTCCAAGAAAGATTACTATGTCACCGACTCTGGATATTTTATTTATTAATTGAGGAAGTTGTTCAGGGTTTTCCAGCGCTATAACGTTTTGGTGACCGTATGATTTTACCCCTCTTATAAATTTTTCCTGATTTATTCCCTCTATAGGCCGTTCACCTGCGGGATAGATGTCTGCAATGATTACGATATCTGCATCATTGAAGCAGGTGCAGAAATCTTTAAATAACAATTTTAGCCTAGAGAAACGGTGAGGTTGTACTACTGCAATAACTCGGGATTTAGCGCTGATTCGAGCAGCTGCAAGTGCAGAGGCAATCTCGACTGGGTGATGGCCATAATCATCTACGATTGTTACACCCTCCACTTCACCTGTTATTGTAAAGCGTCGCTTAACACCTGAAAATGAAGATAGACCTTTTCTAATTACACTTGTTGGTATTTTCATTTCTTGTGCAACGGCTGTTGCAGCAAGTGAATTTTGGACATTATGTTGCCCTACCATCGGTAAGCTCACATTTTTTAATGTTTTTCCCGCCAAAGAGGAACGACCTGAGAAAACAATATCAAATTTCGAATTACCACCTTTGGTAGTAAAATTGACAGCCCTGATATCTGCTCGAGAATCAAACCCAAAGGTCACAATCCTACGATCAAAGATTTGTGGTATTAATGCTTGCACCTCCGGGTGGTCGACACACAAAACGGCGAGACCATAAAATGGTATATTTGAGACGAAAGTTTTGAAGGCCTCCTTAACCTCTTCGAAGGTTCCGTAGAAATCCATATGTTCAGGGTCAATATTATTTACCACGGCAATAGTTGCTGGTAATTTTATGAATGTGCCATCTGACTCATCTGCCTCCACTACAATCCAATCCCCTTTGCCCAACCTGGCATTGGTACCATACGCATTTATAATGCCGCCATTGATTACGGTGGGATCAGCCTTGGCTGTATCTAGGATGGCTGCAATTAGTGAAGTTGTAGTCGTTTTTCCGTGTGTCCCACCGACTGCCACGGACCATTTAAGGCGCATTAGTTCGGCTAACATTTCTGCACGGCGAACTATGGGGATTTTTTTTTGCCGAGCGGCAAGCAATTCTGAATTATTTGGCTCTATTGCAGACGATATTACTACTACCGTGGCTGCCCCGAGATTATCACCGTTTTGTCCGATTGTTATAGGAATGCCAATAGTTTTTAGGCGCGTTACAATATTATTTTCTTTGATATCACTTCCTTGCACGGAATAGCCTAAATTATGTAAAATTTCGGCAATACCACTCATGCCTATGCCGCCAATTCCGCAAAAATGAATTCGGCCTATGGATGTCGGTAAGGTTTTCATGTTACCGCTCCACCATTAGTCTGCTGGTGAATGGTATTTTCTAAAATGTCAGCAAGGGTTTCGGCGGCGTTAAATTTGTATAAATCTTGTATATTGTCTGCTGCGTCATTTAAAAGAGATGGATTTTCTATTAATTGTTGAATTTTTAATTTTACTCTTTCAATAGTGAATTTATCTTCTGACATACACCAACCAGCGCTTGAAGAGGTAATCGCAACTGCATTTGCAGTTTGATGATCATCGGTGGCGTGCGGGTAGGGTACGAGGATTGCCGGCCTTTTAGCTGCTATCAGTTCTGAAATCGTTGAAGCGCCAGCCCTAGAAATTACGAGGCTCGCGGCCGATAGTCTATCAGGTATATCATTAAAATATGGTCGCAAGTCACTTTGAATGTTGGCTGTTTTATATATGGATTTTACAACATTTATATCACCCGGGTTGCATTGTTGTGTGACAATCACGCGGGATCTTTTATTTTTGGGGAGGGCCGCGATGGCTGAAGGCACAATTTTAGTAAGAATCTGAGCGCCCTGACTGCCTCCAAATACTAGGACGTTTAACTTACCTTTGGAGTCCAAAGCGGTATATACTTTATCTCTTATCTCAGAAATTTCTTCCCTAACCGGGTTGCCAGTTTGAATAACTTTAGAAATTGCCTTTGGACTTATGCCCTTAACTTGATCATATGAAACAGCAATTTTTTTCACGGTGGGCGCAAGAAAACGATTTGCTCGTCCCATTATAGCGTTTTGCTCATGGATAATCGTTGGCAATCCAATTTGTGCTGCTGCACACATTGTGGGTACGGATGGGTAGCCACCAAACCCTATTACAGCGCCAGCTTGTATTTCTTTTAGGATTGACCGGGCCTGAAAAAAACCTGCTCCCAAAAGCCCAAGTCCAATCAATTTTCGTAATAAACCCCCGCTAGGGCTTGAGGCCTTTATATAGTGTATATCAGTGTTTAAATCGTATTGACTAAATAAATCGCCTCGATCGTCAGTAATTATCGCTATGTTCTTCGTTCTTTTGATAAGCGCTCTTGCTAAAGATATGGCAGGATATATATGACCACCTGTACCACCAGCGGCAAGAATGATAGGTCGGCTTTCTTCGAGAAAACTCATAAATTTGCCTCTTGTCCGATCCGACGACGTGTTAGTGATAAAACCATACCCATACAAAGCGCGACGGAAACTAGCGAAGATCCTCCATAGCTAATAAAAGGCAGTGTCATACCTTTTGTTGGCATTAAATGAAGGGTAGATGCCATATTAATGAGAGCTTGAAGCCCAAATTGAACAAGCAATCCCGTGACGGATAACAGGATAAAAAAATTGGTTTCTTTGATGATGCGTGAAAAACCCCGTAAGACAATAAAGGCAAACAAACCTACTACCAAGAGGCATGTAATCATCCCAAATTCTTCAGCGGCCACTGCAAAAATAAAGTCAGTATGAGCATCCGGTAACATGGTTTTTACAGATCCTTCACCAGGCCCCCGACCGAGCACACCACCCTTCATAAATTCTTCCATTGATCTCATGACCTGATAGCTATCACCAGAAGTTGGGTCGATGAATCGATCAACCCTGCTAGCTACATGGGGGAGGAGAAAATATGCAGATACGGATCCGGCAATACCCAATGCTATAAAGCCTGCAACCCATAATAAAGGCAATCCAGCTAAAAAGAACTGAGTGAACCAAACAGCTGATACAACTACAGTCATCCCGAAATCAGGTTGTAATAGAAGTAAACACACTACTAGTCCGTACAGAACTATCGCTGAGGTTTGGCCAATAGCTCTCCCGTTCTCACTTTTCATCGCGAAAAGCCATGCGGTAACGACGGCGAATGCAGGTTTGATAAATTCAGATGGTTGTAGCGACCATCCTAAGATATTAATCCAACGCTTAGCTCCCTTACTTTCAAAACCAAAGAAGCAAGTGGTAATCAATAGTCCGAAGCTGATGAAGAATATAACAATTGCAACTCGCAGAGTACCTTGAGGAGCCATCAGAGATGCACCAATTAAAAATAGCAAGGCTATTGGCATAAAAAAAAGTTGCTTTTGAACAAAATGATAGGAATCAAATCCTAAATTATCGGCAACGGGAGGGCTGGCGGCCATAGTCATAATAACACCAAAACCGATAAGTAGGGCAATTGCGGCCAGGGTCCAATGGTCAATTGTCCACCACCATTTTCCTAGTAACGATGTATCGGTGCGTGTGAAAGCCGTCATTCGACACACTCCCGGAATGATGTGATAAATTGTCGGAAAGCATTTCCTCTCGCTTCATAGTTTTCCCATTGGTCAAATGATGCACAGGCAGGTGAAAGTAAAACCGTTGGGCTTAGATTTTTGCAGACTAATGCTGCATTATAGGCTTCTCTGACCGCTGTTCTGAGATTGCCACAAAGTGTAGTTTTTACTTTATTATTTATAAGTTTTTCAAACTCTTCGGAGGATTCTCCAATCAGAAAGACGTGATGTATGTTTGAGAGACAATCCGCCAATCTATTGCAGTCTAGGCCCTTTGAGCGGCCACCGGCGATCCAAAATATATTTTTATAGCAAGCTAAAGCGCGCTCTGATGCTTCGAGGTTAGTTGCCTTACTATCATTAACAAACGTAATACCGTTTAACGAGTCGACCCGTTCCATTCGATGGGGCAACCCATGAAAATTCATGATTGATTCAGCTATGATTTCTCTATCAATTTCCAAGGCATATCCAATGGCCGCCGCCGCTAAAGCATTTTGCCAATTATGGATACCCAGTAGGTTTTTCGCTTTTCTTAAGTCACAGATAACCAGGCCACTCATGTCATAGATTTTTTCATCTGTCACATAAAATCCATCCTCAAGTTTTTCAGATGTTGAAATAGGGTAACTTTGCCAAAAGGGATTAATTGAAATTTCATTATGTAAGGACCGGCCAAATTCGTCATCTATGCCTATGATAGCTATCTGAGGTTTTTTCGAGTTTTGGCACTGTCTAAATATTTGGCTTTTCGCTTTAAAATAATTTTTGATATTCCCGTGCCTATCTAGGTGATCAGAACTTAAATTTAGAAAGGCAGCTATGTCGAAGGATGCGTTTTTGGTTAGGTCCAGTTGATAAGAAGAAACCTCTAGAACGATAATTTCACCATCAACTGGTTCTCGAAGACTAAGTGCCGGCGGACCTAGGTTACCCCCAATTTGTCGTTTTATGCCGGCTTTCTCTAACATGTGACCGACAAGTGCGGTCGTGGTTGATTTGCCATTTGTTCCCGTGATGCCAATAAATTTTGTTTCAGGAAGTGTTTCAATCAAAAGTTCCACATCCCCAATTATTTGTGTTTTTGCTAATAGCGCTTTTTTCGCAATGGTGTGGGGTTGGTGGGTAAACGGAACCCCCGGAGCCAGAACCAATGCATCAAAGTTGTCAAAGTCGCTAATGTACAGATCTTCTAATATAATATTTTGTTGTTTTGCTTTTTTTCTCTGAATAGGGTCGTCATCCCATGCTGAAATTTTGTTTCCGCTAGCCGATAGAGCGCGGGCGGTTATAAGGCCGGATGTACCAAGACCAAATAAAGCGATTTTCTGGTCGCGCCGGGTCTTTATTTTAATCACTTAACCCTCATCGTAGCTTCAACGTTGAAAGACCAATCAATGCAAGTACCATTGCAATAATCCAAAACCGAATGACTATAGTCGGTTCCTTCCAGCCTTTTTTTTCGAAATGGTGATGGAGTGGAGCCATCCTAAATACACGACGGCCTGTTAATTTAAATGAAATGACCTGTACTATCACCGACGCAGTTTCTAATACAAACAACCCACCGATAATTGCTAAAACGAGTTCATGTTTGCAAATTACACTGACTGCGCCTATCGCACCGCCGACGGATAAGGAACCCGTATCTCCCATGAAAACCATCGCAGGTGGTGCATTAAACCATAAAAACCCGAGGCTTGCTCCCACTAACGCTCCACAAAAAACCGCTAACTCCCCAGCACCCGGGACGTTATGAACCTGCAGGTATGAAGAGAATACTTGGTTACCAACGATATAAGTAATTAATGCTAAACAGCCGGCCACGATCATAGCCGGTACAATAGCTAGTCCATCTAGGCCATCTGTCAAATTTACGGCATTAGAGGCACCTACAACTACAAGCGCTGAGAAGGGTATAAAAAACCAACCAAGATCGATGAGTATATTTTTGAAAAAAGGGATTGTTAGGCTATTGGAAAGTGGGTCAGTCATAATTGTTGAAATCCACCAGGCTATGACACTAGCGATCACAACTTCTGCTAATAACTTAATCTTGCCGGGCAATCCATTTGAGGATCTATTTGAGATTTTAATATAGTCATCGATGAACCCTATGGTGCCAAAACCAATGGTTACTATAAGTACTGCCCATACATATCGATTGTTTAAGTCCGTCCAGAGAAGTGTTGAGATACTTAAGGCGATCAAAATTAGTAATCCGCCCATAGTTGGTGTCCCTTTTTTTGTTAAAGGGTGGCTTTCCGGCCCATCCGCTCTTATTGGTTGGCCCTCTCCTTGGAGTTTTTTCAACTGACGAATTAAGGTCCCTCCTAGAAGAAAACTTATAATTAGAGCTGTAATAACCGCTCCGCTAGTTCTAAATGTTAAATATTGGAAGAGATTAAATAGTCCGAAATCCTCTGCTAATGGGAAAAGAAAGTTATATAGCATCGTTAAGCGGTTCCATTTAAGAAAGAAGAATTTTTAACACTAGTGTCTACTTGTAATTCCATAAGTTGCTTGACTATTGTTTTCATGCCCATTGAAAGTGACCCTTTCACGGTTACGATATCTCCTGGTCTGATCCTTTTTATAATTTGTCTGCCTAAATCAGCTACGGAATCGCTAAAGCTGCCTTGAAATTCACTTGGTAGAACATCGAACATTTTATGCATATGCTCTCCAGATGCATACACTTCACTGATAGCGTTCTTCACAAGGATTTCTGATAATTGAAGGTGGAAATCTTCAGATTTCTTTCCCAACTCCTTCATATCACCAAGGACCGCGATGCGTTTGGCGCAAGGCCCAGGTTTCATGGTTGAGAGTGTTTCGATTGCTGCCTGCATAGAGGCTGGGTTGGCGTTGTAACTCTCATCTATTAAGGTGAAATAACCATCTTCAATATTAATTCTATGCTGTATACCACGACCATCGATGGGATTAATTTTACTTAATGTTTCTGCTGCCTCAGCGACATTTGCACCTACGGCTGAGATTGCTAATAAAACCGCAAGACTATTTTGAACTAAATGTTTCCCGGGTATACCAAGACGATAACCAAATCGGCGATTACAAATTAGAGCTTCGACGTTGGTCCCAGAACAATCTGCCACCTGACTAATTAGCTGAGCATCAGCTTCCTTATTTTCGCCAAATGATAGGATTTGGTCTACGCCATTTTTCTCCGCCATAAGTCTAAGGTGATCATAAAATTCATTATCGTGGTTGAGGATAGCAATGCCACCGTCCATACCAGTAAAGATCTCTGCTTTGGCGTCAGCGATATCTCGAATGGTGTCGAAAAACTCTATATGCACTGGTTCGATAGTAGTGATAATGGAAACGTCCGGTCGGATCATTTTCGAAAGCGGAGTTATCTCCCCAGCATGATTCATACCGACTTCGAAGACTGCATAATCGGCATCTGGCTGCATAATAGCCAAGGATAAGGGTACCCCAAAATGGTTGTTATAGCTATGAGGGCTCGCAGCAGTCTTGCCTTGTGTTTTGAGACCATTGAAAATTGCGTCTTTGGTGCCAGTCTTTCCCACACTGCCGGTAACTGCGATAGTTTTTGAAGCGGTTCTTTTTCGTGCAGCTATACCAAGTTTATCAAGCGCGACTTTAGTATCATTTACTTTTAGAACTGGATGGTGGGGTTCTAATTGGGTGGGGTAATTATCTACTAAAGCTGCAACAGCTCCATTGGCAAATGCCTGTTTAATAAATTTATGACCATCCAATCTTGGTCCTTTAAGAGCAATAAAAAGGTCGCCCTTTTGAGTGGTTCGACTGTCTATCGATATACCTCTTGCAGACCAATCAATATGACAGATGCCCCCAGTAGCGGTGCAAACCGAATCTTTTGTCCAAAGAATTTGTTTCATGGGCCACACTCGTTCATAGCAGATATAACACCCTTGATAATTGCGCTATCCGAAAGAGGTAATATTTTTTGACCTATAATTTGTCCGGTCTCATGGCCTTTTCCCGCTATAACTAGTGTATCACCTGGCTCTAAATCCATTATTGCATTCCCGATGGCTTCTGAGCGGTCTCCTATTTCAGTTGCAAAGGGGCCCCCCGCCAAAATTTCCCTACGTATCCCACTGGGGTTTTCATCTCTTGGGTTGTCATCTGTGACGTAAATTTTATTGGCCAATTTACTAGCAATTTGTCCCATTTGATGTCTTTTGCCTTGGTCACGATTTCCACCGCAACCGAAAACAAGCGATAAGTTTCCCACGGTATGAAATCTTAGCGCTATTAAAATTGCAGATAGAGCCTCAGGTGTATGAGCGTAGTCGATAAATATAGATGCCCCACAGGGGCTAATGGATACTAATTCTAGACGGCCTGGAGGACCCTCGATCTTTGGTAGTACGGCGATTGCTTTTTCTGGTTCGTCACCACAAGCGATAATAATGCCCAACGCACATAGAGCATTCAGGATTTGAAATTGCCCAACAAGATTTATTTCTAGATCATATTTTTTTCCTAAAAGGGTAAGGGAGATTTTTTGCCCCTGGGAAAAAGGTTCAACACTATCGAGACGAATATCAGTCGCTTCACGACCATATTAAATTATTTCTATACCGCGGGACTGGCAAGCAGCTGAGAATGTTCTAAATTCCGGTGAGTCAGAGTTTAGAATTGCGACAGCGTCTTTTGGTAAAATACTATTAAAAAGCCGAAGTTTTGCGGATCGATATTGTTTCATATTTCCATGGTGATCGAGATGATCCCTGGAAAGATTAGTAAAAGCACCGGCAGAAAGTTTTACTCCATCTAGCCTAGATTGTTCTAGTCCATGGCTCGAAGCTTCTAATACTACACGATCAATATCTCTTTGGGTTAAAGAATTGAGCTCACGGTGCAAGGTTACAGGGTCCGGGGTTGTTAGACCGCTGGTGTATGGAGAGTTCTGTGTTTTTGTTACAATTCCTAAAGTACCTATAGCCGCGGAGTTGTGACCCAAAAGATTCCATATCGTTTGCGTAAACCATGCGACTGAAGTTTTACCGTTTGTACCTGTTACTGCGGCATTGATACGTGGTTGAGACTTAAAATATTGGCTGGCGATAAGCGATAGGCTTTGCCTAGGGTTTTTGGCTTTTATTAGTGGAATATTCTCAACCTCTGGTGGTAAAACTGTATCACATGGAGCAAGAATTGCCGCCGCACCGCGAGTTATCGCGTCAGTTATAAATTTACGACCATCCCAATTAGAACCTTGTATCGCTGCAAAGAGATAACCCGGCTTTACCGTACGTGAGTCAGCTGTAAGACCATTTATTTCTGTGTCTAGCTCATTCGCCTGAAAGATTTTATTGGCGTTTGTTAACTCAGAAAGAAGCAAGGTGGCGCTTTCCTTTTTTTTGTGCGGTAAAATCAATGGTTAATTGACGTTCTAGTCTTGTCTCGTGTTCATCCACAGCAATTATCCCAAGTAACGGAGCAATCCTTTTTATTACCTTTCCAACAACAGGCGCCGCTGCACGGCCACCGGTTGCACGAACGTTTTTTTGCTTCATAACGCTGGGTTCCTCTATCATCCCGAAGACAAGGTATTGAGGCTCATTTATTGGAAATGCTCCTATGAAAGAGGATATATGTATTTTTTTATTGTTATATTTTTGCCCAATAATCTTTTCCGTGGTGCCCGTTTTTCCTCCAACAACATACCCTTTAGCGGCGGCTCTTTTACCAGTGCCATCTGTGACAACTAGCCGAAGTAATCGCCGAATGAGCTTTGATGTTTTTTCACTAATAACACGCCGACCTTTATTAATTGTTTTTGGCTCTTTTTTTAAAAATGTTGGGGAATGATATATGCCACCATTGACCATTGCTGCCACACCAGAAACCAATTGCATTGGACTAATAGAGAGGCCATGTCCAAAAGAAATTGTCATTGCATTAATNTCNTTCCAACGCNNAGGCAGNAGGGGTTTTCCAATTTCAGANATTTCNACAGGNGAAGGGTGTAAAATTCCNATTTTTTTNAGGAAAGACCGTTGTGTGGCAATGCCAACNTCCANAACCATTTTTACAGAGCCNATATTGGAGGAATACATAAATATTTCGGGGATAGAAAGCCACCNTCTNTGGGCATGGTAATCACGAATTGTGAAGCGTGAAATTCGTATAGGGNTTGTNGCATCATACNGTTTTTTTATAGAGATTTTACCCGTATCNAAAGCCATNGCGGTAGTAAAGATTTTAAATGTNGANCCCATTTCGTATACNCCAAGNGTCGCCCGATTAAANAATGATGCGGCNTCANTATTGTTCGGTAAATTCGGATCAAAATCAGGTAATGANACGCTTCCTAAAACCTCACCATTTCTGATATTCATAATTATTCCCGCGGCACCAATTCCTCTAAANTNACGCATTGCAGAGAAAAGCTCGCTNCGNAAAATATGTTGGAGTCTTATGTCTATCGATAGTTGGAGGGGTTNTTTATGCTTNNGGAGNCTNGCTTCCATATACCTTTCNATACCNGCGAGGCCNTTATTATCTGTATTTGTATGACCAAGAACGTGAGATGCTAGAGTTGCATCAGGATAAACNCTGCGNTTTTCTTCACGAAAATCTAGCCCTGGNATTCCTAATTTGTTTACTTCAAATTTTTGTCTGGGGGTTAAATGTCGTTGAATCCATGTAAAAGATCGTTTTTGGGTTAGTTTTTGGTATACAGAACGCTGGTCTAGATTAGGAAGCACTCTGGCTAATTTATTAGCAGCATCCCTTGCATCTACTATAAGGCGTGGGTCGGCATAAAGTGATGCAGTCTTCAGATTGGTAGCTAAAAGGTTTCCGTATCGATCAACAATATCTGCACGGCTGGTCTCAAGCACAACCTGTTTAAAAGATCGGGAGTACTGGGATTGGTTTTTCTCTGCGAACATTGTCATGCTAATCAAACGGCCGGTTACGGCTATAAATGCTACTGAGAATATTGCAGCGGTAATAAGGAGACGGCTTCTGCCTGTTTCGACGTTCGGTGGCACTGGGGGCTCGCGCCTCCTTTTTCTTGGAAAAAGGGGTTGGCGGCCGATCATTATTTACGCCTAATTTTGGCGAAATGGGGGGGGACCTGATCGGCCGCCGGGGGATCGATAACTTTTGTTTGGTCTACTGGGCGTAATGGAATATTTTCTATGGATGTGCTCTGGACAGCTTGTACCGGATGAAGGTTAAGTAAGCGGCGCCCAAGATTTTCTAGCCGTAAAGGTTGATTTAGGTAACTCCATTCGGCTTTTAAAACATGTGTTTCTTCCAAATTGCTTAGCGTCTTACTATTAACTGTAACTAGTTTACCCTCCATTGATTTAACTTCGTATTTTAGAAGAAAAAGCCCAATTCCGGCACTTATAGCAAGAAGCATCCAAAATGTTGTAGAGCGCTGAATCATGTTTTTATCCCGTGATTGTTAAATCCCACTTCACGTGAGAGAACCTCTGTGCGCTCGGCTGTTCGAAGTCGTGCAGAACGGGACCGAGGATTTGATTGAGTTTCGGTGTTGTCAGGACGAATAAGTTTTCTGTTCAGCTCAATAAAAGTGGGAGGGATTGGTTTATTTTCGTTCTCCGGAGCATGACGCGATCCGCGGGTGTTATAAGTAGAACGTTTTCGCAAAAATCTCTTAACAATTCGATCCTCAAGTGAATGAAAGCTTACTACGGCTAGTTTGCCTCCCGCGGAGAGCATCGTTTCTGCAGCGTTCAAACCACGCTGAAGTTCACCAAGCTCGTCATTTAAAAATATTCTTAACGCTTGAAAAGTACGTGTAGCTGGATCAATGGCTTTAAAACTCGATTTAACTGGTGGAAAACATCCTCTTACAATCTTAGCGAGCTCCAGCGTCCGTTTGATTCGTACTTTAGAACGAGCCGCGACAATCGCACGAGTAATATGACGGGATCGTCGCTCTTCACCATATTCAAAGATGATTTGGGATAGCTGTTTTGGTGCGGTTTCATTAACAATATCTTCCGCAGTTGGACCATCTAGAGACATTCTCATATCAAGGGGGCCATCGTGTTGAAATGAAAACCCCCTCTTTGGATCGTCTATCTGGAAAGATGAAATGCCGAGGTCAAACATAATGCCATCGACACTTTTTACTTCATGTTTTGCAAGCAAGTGTTGCATGCATCCGAATTTGCCTTCGATGACTTTCAATCGTCCAGCATATTTTTCTGAGAGTATTTTCCCGCGAATACATGCTTGTGGATCTCGATCTATACCCCAAACATTACAATTCGTTGCTTCTAGAATTGCGCTGCTATATCCACCTCCACCGAATGTGGCGTCGATATAGATAGCATTGGGATTTGGTTTGAGAGCGGCAATTACCGCTTCTAAAAGGACAGGTCGGTGACCGCCGGCCATCAAGGGTCAATTCCTTGGTCGTGCAGCTTTGCACGAAGTGCTGTGATCGCATTCTGATGATTGGTATTGAAGTTATCAGGAGCCCAAATTTGAAATCGTGTTCCCCGACCGACAAAGGTAGCTCGGTTAGATATTCCTGCCTCCTTGGCTAAAGTATCAGGCAATAAAATTCTTCCCTCTTTGTCAAAGGGCAGTTCGTATGCCATAGCCATGACTGTATCAATAATATTATTGGTTCCTAGCAAGGCTTGCTCAAATTCCCCATCAGACAGGGTTTTGTCTAGTCGTCTCTCATTTAGTTCTTCGAGCATACTGCGGCCAAAGACATCTATGGCTGGGTCTTTGAGAGAAGGGTAGGCAATCACACCCTGATAGGGTGCATCTGACAATGCGGCACGAAATTGGGCTGGGACAGAAACTCGACCCTTTCGGTCAACCTTATTCACAAAAGTGGATAGGAAAGATGTCACTCAAACCCCCGATCTAAATTCACGGTGTCTCTACCCCTGAAGAGACAAAATAACCCCGCAATATTCCCAAGCAATGTATGGGTATATATGGGTTATAATGGGATTTTATGGGATGTCAATCAAAAGTAATGTCAAAATTCCGATAAAATGATTGATTCATACCTTATTAAATTCCATTCCTCTTTTCATAATTTTGCGGGTTCATCTATCAGTTAGACGGATTAATTAGGATATTCTTTTATTATTTAGGCAAAAATTACATAAAATTTTGTTAATTTTTAGACATGCATATGAAATTTCCCAATTTCTCTGACCCATGCGGAAAAAATATAGGCTGAGAATGTCTAGAATCGAAAATGAAGAACCAATTATAATACCAGACGGTCTGTAAGCCGGGTTCTGTCCCTGTTTTCAAGGGGATGGCTATTCATCTGGGATGCACGTTACCGCGCACCTCATGCAACCCACCCGAGCGACGGCACGGAGACGTGCCTTTAAATTAGATTTAAGTTGTCGCTCCTATTCGGTCTTGCTCCCAGTGTGGTTTACCCTGCCGTCAATGTTGCCATTGGCGCGGTGCGCTCTTACCGCACCCTTTCACCCTTACCTGCCTAATAAAGTTAGGACAGGCGGTTTGCTTTCTGTGGCACTTTCCCTGAGGTCGCCCTCGCCGGGTATTACCCGGCACTGTGTCCCCGTGGAGCCCGGACTTTCCTCCCACCGCAGGTTTCCCATATGCTTAGGGCAGCCATCCGACCGTCTGGCGGTAGGAATTTGACTACATAAATTCTTTTGGTCAAGTATCCTGGGCTATAAAATTGATTAAATGTGCGGTTTCATTATCAAGAATACCATCTACTTTTGAAGGGCGGTAATGTCGTTGAAAAGCTTTTAGTTTTTTATAAAAAGGCGTTTCTGGATTATAACCTATCAAAGAAAGGTTCTTTTGAGTTGCCTGCTTCGAATGAGTTTTATCTATTTTTCTGGGAGGTATTTTTGGCCAATAACCAATATTATAAAAAGAGATCTCTTCCCACGGGAAAAATTCACCCGGGTCCTGTTTACGTTCAGGTGCTATATCCGAATGGCCCAAGATATTTTTTTTAGGGATATGGTGTCTCTTGCGTATGTCCATAACGAGTTCAATAAGAGATTTGATTTGAACCTTGGGAAAATTATCATAGCCCCATTCATGCCCTTGATTTTGCAACTCTATTCCAATGGATTGGCTGTTAATATCTGTTTCACCTGCCCAATAACTGACACCAGCGTGCCATGCACGCTTTTCTTCGGAAACTAATTGAAAAATTCTACCGTTTTCATCCAAAAGGTAATGTGCACTTACCTTTGAATTTTTATCACAAAGGTGAGTGAGTGAAAGTCTAGCATTTGCCATGCCGGTATAATGCAAAATTAGTTTATCTATACTACTCCCGCGAGCTCGCTCGCTGAAATTAGGAGATGGATGATTAATCAGCTTCATGAAAAATTTTAAGGGTCTTTAGAAAATAAGATATTCAATCATTTTCAATATTATATTTTGCCTTTTTGCCGTATTGTTATGTTATTATGGTTTCGACAGCTCTCCCGCAATAAGATGATCGACTATAATGACCTTCTTATAAAATTTTTATAAGCTAATTTCTAAAGTAGCCTCAACATTAATTCAAGTTTTGTTAGAAATAGTTCCGAAAATCATTTGTTTAAAGTATGGCTGTAGAACCATGATAAATTTTGAACCCCTTTCGCCTAACACAATTCGCTCTAGATGTAGAAACGGAACGTTTTCAGGACCAACCTCTGGTCATGCTCCGGGCGCTGTACAGGCTAACGTAGTTATTCTACCCGCGACCTATGCGAAAGATTTTGAGAACTTCTGCAAATTAAACCCTAAGCCATGCCCTATTTTAGAAATATTATCAGCGGGTGATTTTCATATCAAATTTATTGCTCCCAAAGCAGACATTAGAACCGATTTACCGCGCTATAGCGTCTTTCGTAATGGCGAATTAGTAGACCAGCCACTGGATGTATTGGATATTTGGGAAGATAATTTGGTTACATTCTTATTAGGATGTTCGTTCATTGCTGAAGAAGCATTGCTGAGTAATGGCTTGTTGCTTCCGCATATCAATGAGACTGGGTTTGTACCCATGTACAGAACAACTGTTCCTTGCAAGCCAGCCGGGATATTTGAAGGTAATATGGTCGTTTCCATGCGACCCTTCATAATGAAAGACGCACAACTTGCAGCGGAAATTACTCAACACTATCCAATGGCTCATGGTGCGCCATTACATATAGGTGATCCCGGCTTTCTTGGAATAAAAGACTTAGATCGACCTGATTTTGGTGAACCTGTAACAATGAAAGAAGAACAAGTTCCAGTTTTCTGGGCTTGCGGAGTTACGCCGCAAAATGCACTAGCGAATGCTCGGCCGTCTCTAGCAATTACCCATGCACCAGGGCATATGTTTGTAGCTGACATCACTTCTGAATCCACAAGGGTTTAATTTCTAATATTAATTACGGAGATATTCATGTTGCCTATGCCGATAGGAGATCTAAATGCCATAGCGGTCGAGCTTACAGAATCTAGAGGTAGGATTAAGGTACTTTGGCAGCAGCCAGAGTCTCTTGCTTTCGTGGCTCGCGGGCGTGAATATCGAAGCGAGTTTCATATCGATCCGGTTGACGAAGTCATGTATATGATTAAAGGAGAAATGAATCTCCATTATCGAATGCCAGATGGAAGCGAGGAGGTGACTATTTTAAAACAAGGTTGCAGCATCTATACCGCAGCAGGAATCCCGCATTCACCTCGATTTCCCCCTGACGCATTTTTATTAGTAATAGAGCGCCAACGTAGAGATGGAGAAGTAGATCGATTTCAATGGTATTGCCCAGAATGTGATGAGCTTTTGCATGAAGAACAATTTATTGTAAATGATTATAGATCTGATCCTGTATCAAAGGCGTATGCAAATTTCTTTAATTCTTTGGAGAGTCGTACTTGTCGAGCCTGCGGTCATATAATGCCAAGTGCACTCTGATATTAGAAGGTATTTAAAGTATGCCAAAGAAAATCATTAAATCATCTAAAACCCCAATTACAGGCTTTACGGACAAGTCCTCCCCTTCACCACTCGCACAAGGAATCCGGTGGGGAAATATGCTATTTCTCTCAGGACAAGTAGCAATAGATCCGGAAACGAAAGAAGTCATATCCGATGATATTCAAGCGCAAACCCAACAAACTCTGCGAAATCTCGAGGAGATTTTGAAAGAAGCCGGAGGTAGTTTCGCCAACGTGGTCAATATGCGGGTCTGTTTACGAGATGTGGATGACTTTCAAAAATTTAATATTACGTTTACCAAATTTATGAAGGGTGAAAAAGTTACACGAACGTGCATTGGTGGTATTCCTCATAGAGCAGGTGTTAAAGTTGAAATAGATTGCATTGCTATGTTTGATTAACCATCTAAAGTTATGGATCAATGTTACAAGTGGAATTTTTTTAAACAAAAAGGGTCGTATTATTAAAGAATGCGGTTTCTATAAACGTCTTTTTTTAATCCCCAATGCTTTCTAATTATTTTTTGAGAAAAATGGTCGGTAATCGTGCTCTACTTAGATATCAGTTAGATGAGTAAAAAATCTTGAAGGAATTACTTAAGAATCTCGAGGTTTTTTTGGGTGACAGGTTATCTACATCCGAAGGTAGCAGACTCCAATTCTCTCAAGATGAGTCCTACCATCCCCCAAAAACACCTGATGCTGTAGTAAGGCCGGTTTCAGAGCAAGAAATCTCTAAGATTGTGAGTTTGTGTTCAAGATATCGGACGCCTATCATTCCCTTTGGAGCGGGCACATCTCTTGAGGGGGGTATTTTAGCAATACATGGTGGTGTTTGTATCGAAATGTCAGCAATGAACCAAGTACTTAGGGTTAATGGTGAAGATCAGGATGTCACGGTCCAGGCTGGGGTCACTCGTATGCAGCTCAACTCTCAAATTCGTGAAACTGGTCTATTTTTCCCAGTTGATCCTGGTGCTGATGCAACCATTGGGGGAATGACTTCCACTAGGGCGTCAGGCACGAATTCTGTTAGATACGGCACCATGAGAGAAAATGTATTAAATGTGCGGGTCGTATTGGCTAATGGAAAAGTAATTAAGACTGGCGGGCGGGCAAGAAAATCAGCAGCAGGTTATGACCTAACACGTTTGTTTGTCGGAGCTGAAGGGACATTAGGTGTCATTACTGAAGTCACCCTTCGTTTACATGGAATACCGGAAGCGACCACAGTGGCGATATGTTCATTTCCGTCTGTCAGAGCGGCTGTAAGCTGTTCTGTTTCTACAATTCAGTACGGAGTTCCAGTTGCTCGCATTGAGTTGATTGACAAGTTACAAATGCGAGCCTGCAATAATTATTCCTTTTTAAACCTTCCAGAAGCACCTACTTTATTTTTTGAATTTCATGGATCAACAGCGGGTGTTCGTGAGCAGGCGGAGACTGTCGAGGGGATTGCAAAAGGCCTCGGGGGTGAAAGCTTTAAGTGGGCCGAGAAAACAGAAGAGAGAACTCATCTTTGGCAGGCCCGTCATGACGCGTTGTATGCTGCGCTTGCCTTAAAACCGGGTGCGCAGGCCTGGTCTACTGATGTCTGTGTCCCTGTTTCTAGGCTCGCAGAATGCATAGAGGATACACGGTTAGATATCGAAAAAAGCCGAGCAACTGCGACAATAGTGGGGCATGTTGGTGATGGAAATTTTCATGTAATTTTTTTGATTGATCCGAAATGCCCTGAAGAACAGAAGATCGCGCGTCAAATTAATCACCGCATGATTTCGCGCGTCATAGCAATGGAGGGCACGTGCTCCGGTGAACATGGTATTGGGATTGGAAAAAAAGATTATTTAGATATAGAGTTTGGAGAAGCTTTAGGAATTATGCATGACCTTAAGCACACGTTAGACCCTTGCAATTTAATGAATCCAGGTAAGGTTTTGGATTCTGATTATTATAGTAGTCAAATCTCTTAGAGGCTTAGACTGGATGAAAATCAAATTTTTAATTGGCTTTTGAGGTTATTCAGCACAAAAACGCGTAATGCTGATGATAAATTGCCCTTTCGTTTTCTATCAATTTCCGTAATCAATCTGTTGATTGATGTATTGCGTTCCAAAGCGATTTGATTAAGAGCTTCCCAAAATGGGCCTTCTAGAGAGACACTGGTCTGATGCCCTAAAATAACTACTGAACGTTTTATTGGTGAATTCATGGTGTTTGTGCATCTATCTTATTTTTGAAGTCTACATCATAAATGCATAAGATAATTAAACAAAATTATGGGTAATTTACTATAATTTAAGTCCAATTTTGTAAAATGTGTTAACGATTAATTGTTGATGGAGAAGTAAATGGTAGGTGTCGTAGAAACGAGACTTCAAGAATTGGGCATAGTTTTACCTGATCCTCTTGAACCTAAAGTAGCAAAAATCAAAGGATCAAATATTGCAGGATCATTTTTATATATTTCGGGCCAGGTTCCTCAGTGGAATGGTGATCTCCCTTTTATAGGAAAGGTGGGTAGAGAGTTCAGTGTTGATGAGGGATATGAGGCAGCAAGAATGTCGGCACTCAATGTAATTGCACATGCAAAGAAAGCATTAGCAGGCGATCTGGATCGTGTCCTAAAAGTAGCAAAATTAAAGGGTTATGTTAATGTAACGCCAGATTTAGCCGAAGTCGCCGGTGTAGTTAATGGAGCTTCAGAATTAATGGTGGAGGTATTTGGTGAAGAAATAGGGGCTCATGCTCGCACTGTAGCGGGCGTGTCATCAATGCCATTTAATGTAGCTATTGAGGTAGAAGCAGATTTTCTTATTTTGTAGAAGATTCGTTGACTAAATTCGCCATTTCTTGCCAAGGGTTAAGGTCCCAATATCGCTTTGCAAGACCAGATGGAGAAGGAAGGGCGTAAAGGGTGGTCCGCCCAATGCATTCTTTTTGAAGGCCATAGTTAACAGTTTTCTTATTAAACTCTGAGCTGCAAAATACTTTGGCGGCTCTTTTCCCAACAAATGCAATGACTGTCGGTTGCATTTCGATAATCAATTTATGAAGGCGATCAGGGTCGTCAGATTCCTTCGGGATGGACTGATCACATCCGTAAGTAGTTTTTGCGATGTCAGTTAATCCAATACCAAAATTAAGAAGTATAGAATAATCCTGGGGTAATAATATTCGGGGTGTAAGTCCGATATCAAAAATAGTAGTCCAGAATTTATTGCCAGTGCCAGCATAGTAGGCTTTTTCTCTAGCTGAGCTAGAACTTGCGGCACTGCCGCAAAAAATGATCTTTAAATCACGTGCCAATACATCAGGTAGAATGTGCCCTGAAGATTTGTTTACTGGTTTCATAGGGGCTTAATTTGTCATTTAAGATTTAGACTTTAGCTTAAAAAAAGATAGTTAGGCGGCCCATTGGAGTGCAAGTCGTCCCCAAATTTCAACAAGCGCATTTACAAGATGGTTCATATCCTCATCGGTATGTATAGGTGAAGGAGTAAGGCGCAGTCTCTCGGTACCTTTAGGTACGGTTGGATAATTAATCGGTTGTACATAAATCCCATAGCGATCTAGGAGGTCATCTGTGACCTGTTTGCAGACTATTGGATCTCCCACGATAATTGGAACAATATGTGAAACGCTGGGCATAATAGGTAATCCAGCTTGTTCTAAAAGATTTTTNAGCTTCGCGACNCGTTCCTGATGTTTTTCTCTTTTTGTTTTTCCCTCGTCTCTAACATGGCAGACACTGGCCATTGCCGCGGCGGCAATAGCGGGTGGTAATGAGGTCGTGAAAATGAAGCCACTCGCTTTTGAACGAATAAAATCAATAATTTTTTCTGATGCTGCAATATAGCCTCCTACAACACCGAAAGCCTTTGCTAATGTTCCTTGGACGATGGTAATCCTATCCATTTGCCCGTCACGTTCGGCAACGCCACCACCTCGGGGTCCATACATACCAACCGCATGAACCTCGTCGATATAGGTCATGGCATTATATTTTTCGGCGAGGTCGCAAATTCCGGCGATTGGAGCAATATCGCCATCCATAGAATAGATAGATTCAAAAACAATAATTTTAGGGCGCTCAGGTTCAATCGTTTTGAGTAGTCCCTCGAGGTGATTGACGTTATTGTGTTTAAAAATTCTTTTTTCGGCGCGGCTATTCCGCACCCCTGCAATCATCGATGCATGATTGTATTCGTCAGAAAGGAGAACGCAGTTAGGCATTTGAGAAGCCAATGTTGACAGTGCTGCATCGTTAGCAACATAGCCAGAAGTAAAAAGCAGTGCCGCCTCCTTGCGGTGNAANTTTGCTAGTTCTCGTTCAAGCATNACATGCTGATGGGTTGTCCCTGAAATATTACGAGTTCCACCGGANCCGGCNCCAACTTGATCGATCGTATTTTTCATGGTTTGTAGGACATCNGGATGTTGGCCCATCCCAAGGTAGTCGTTACTNCACCANACGGTAACTTCATTTTTCTTATTATCGATATGACGACTAGCGTCTGGAAAATACCCGGCATGNCGTTCNAGCTCAGCAAATANGCGATAGTTTCCTTCTGCTTTGAGCTTNTTTATTTCTTCGCNGAAAAAATTTTCGTAGTCCATCCCATATTTCCAGTTTTAATTGGCTAACAGAAATATTTTTTCATNATATCTGACCTACTTTTCNNNCNAATGTTAAGAGGCCATGTTGTCGCAGGTGNCTTANATGAAAATTAATTTTCGTCAAATTATCCACCCGTNACACTCATATGGCGAGGGTTAGANGGGTCTTGCCTTCTACGGTCTATTATAAAGTCATGNCCTTTGGGTTTTCGGCCGATGGCCTCATCGATAGCGNNCATCAGGCTNTNACCGCCATCATCGGTTTTAACCGCNGTTCTTAAATCAGCNCGATCTTCNTGCCCAAGACACATATATAGCATACCAGTACAGGTNAGNCGCACACGGTTACAGGTTTCGCAAAAGTTGTGAGTCATTGGAGTTATAAAGCCAATTCTTCCGCCTGTNTCCTNGACCTNAACATACCGGGCNGGGCCGGCTGTTTNGTANNCAATATCTTTAAGCGTCCAGCTGTTGTTAAGCTGAGCACGCACCATTGACAAAGGCATGTATTGATCAAGTCGCGCACTGTCGCCAATTTCTCCCATAGGCATTACTTCAATGAAGGTGAGGTCGAATCCTTCATCGCCGCACCAACTAATTAAGTTGTCAAACTCATTATCATTTACACCTCGCAAGGCCACGGTATTAATTTTGATCTTGATGTTCGCTCGCTTTGCCACTTCTAGGCCACGCTTAACATTATCTAAACGACCCCAGCGCGTAATTGAAGAAAATTTTTCAGGATCAAGTGTATCCAAAGACACATTGATACGTCTTATACCAATATCCGAAAGTTCATCTGCAAATCGTTCGAGCTGACTCCCATTTGTAGTAATTGTTAGCTCTTCAAGAGTGCCCGTTTTCAGATGGCGAGACAACTTCCGAAATAGCCACATTACATTGCGTCGAACAAGAGGTTCTCCTCCGGTCAAACGCAATCTTTTCACTCCTCGGGAGATAAAGGCAGAGCAAATCAATTCTATTTCTTCGAGTGATAAAATATCTTTTTTAGGCATGAAACTCATATCTTCTGACATGCAATATACGCAACGAAAATCGCACCGGTCGGTAACGGATACCCTTAGATAATCTACGGTGCGACCATGTGGGTCGATGAGAGGACCGTCCATTAAAGTGTCCCTAAACTAGTCAGATGTATAAGATAAGCGTTATATATAACCGAATATAGCGCTTTTGTTTGAAAAATAAAGGGCACAATTAACGCTATTGCCCATATTTGCCTGAGAGTACATAAGTAACACATGAGTAATTTTCTTTTAGCCCCAAATCCAAAAGATACACGGTTGACCGAATGTATAGGCGGTGTGGATCAAGATGGAAAAATTGTTAACAAGACTGTTACGGTAGAACGTCCGCTCACGCTTTTCTTAAACAAACAAGAAATTGTCACTATGATGACAATTGGGGATTATCCTGACTATCTTGCAATTGGTTTTTTGATAAATCAAAACATGTTGCGGAAAGATGATATAATTACCTCTGTCGAATTTGATGAAGATATTGATACTGTTGTAGTGAGGACAAAGAGAGAAACTGACTATGAACAAAAGCTAAAGAAAAAAATCCGAACTTCTGGTTGTGCTATTGGCACAGTATTTGGTGATGTGATTGAAAAGTTTGAAGAGATAAAATTAGACGATACTGCTGAACTAAGGGTTTCTTGGATTTACCAACTTTCAAAGAAAATAAATTCAACGCCTAGTTTATATAGTGAGGCAGGTGCAATTCACGGTTGTGTTCTGTGTGAAGAGGGCAAAGCATTGGTTTATATGGAAGATGTCGGGCGCCATAACGCTGTTGATAAAATTGCCGGCTATATGTTCGTTAACAATATCTCTCCGGAGAATAAGATGTTTTATACTACAGGTCGGCTTACTAGCGAAATGGTTATTAAGACCGTTCAAATGGAGATTCCAATTTTAATTTCTCGTTCTGGTTTCACTGCGTGGGGAGTCTCTTTAGCCCGCCAGGCAAATCTTACTTTAGTAGGCCGAGCACGCGGTAAAAGATTTATAGCGCTTGCTGGTGAAGAACGGATAATATTTGATAAGACTATTGAAGGTTAATTTCGAGTATCATAACTCTCCATGTAGGGAATGTTATTTATGGATTTAACACTCAATTGGAGAGGGCCAATTGGGGCCGGTAATTTCCCAATTAAGACAGATTTAATTGAGGAATTAAATGAAAGCGGAATTTACCTAAGGGTAAAGACTTATAAAAATGAACGGAATGTTGTTTATATAGGGCAATCCCGAAAATTGTTAAGTCGCTTTGAACAACACATTAGAAATTTATTGTCATTCAAACAAATGCTTAGAGACACTAGGGGTCATGTGGTTGCTCAAAAGGAGTTGCAGCACCCCTTCTTGTTTTTAAATAACTTGCCAAAATTAGCATCGTTTGCTTTGGCAGAGGCTGAAAGAGTTAAATTTTACTTTGCATTGTCACGTGATGGTTTTGATGAAGAATATTTATTCCTTATCGAATCGGTCCTGAAGTCGCGAGCTGAAGAAATAAGGCAGGAGGATGTAGAAAATATACAAAACATTTCTTCAGGTGAGTTTGACCATGATATTCAAATATTCAATGATTACTCTCGCGTTAACAAAGAAGGTCAAAAACTTATTATTAACATCATAGGAAAAAAACAAATCGTAATAACCGCTCAACAGGATTATGAGTAAAAATGAACGATCAAATCGAAATTGGCGGAGTGCTATTGGCAGGAGGGCAGTCTCGAAGAATGGGTGGTGGTGACAAATGTCTGCAGTTGCTTGCTGGCAGAACTTTACTGGAAAGAGTAATTGCGAGTGTACA
>PBWY01000025.1 GCA_002727395.1 Rhodospirillales bacterium
TTCGAAAACTTTATTGGTGGTAATTTAAATGGTGAATTTAGTAGATGAGTTAAAAGGCAAAGTTGCAATTGTGACTGGAAGCGCTCGAAATATCGGGCGCGCTACGGCTATTGAATTAGGTAAAGCTGGGGCTTCTCTAGTTGTGAATGCTCGGGTATCCAAAAATCTTTGTGATGAAGTAGTAGAAGAAATTAATGCGTTGGGAGGCGATGCTATATCTTGTCTTGCTGATATAAGTGATCGTGACGCCGTATCTTTTTTAATAGATCAAACAATAGATGCCTTTGGCGGGGTAGATATTTTGGTTAACAATGCAGCTGTTCGTTCTAACATCCCCTTTCTTGAAATAGATCAGGAAGAGTGGTCTAGAATAGCTGGTACGTGTCTTCAGGGAACGTTAAATTTAACCAGAGGATGCATTCCATTAATGATTAAGCGTGGCGGTGGAGCTATTGTTTCACTTGCTGGCTTGTCGTCTTACAAAGGTTCTGTTGGTCGCTCTCATGTGATGGCTACGAAGGACGGACTGATGGGGCTGACTCGAGGATTAGCAATAGAATTTGGTGAGAAGAATATCCGTGCAAATGCTGCTGTTGTAGGACGATTTGATACAGTAAGAAGTGGCAACTCTCTTCAAACAGGCTTTACTACCGAACCAGATATACCCTTGGGGCGTATGGGTGTTCCACAGGATATGGCTGATGTTATAAGGTTTCTAGTTGGCCCGGGATCTGCTTATATTACTGGTCAGACTATTCATGTTAATGGCGGAGCTTACTGCCCTCATTAGAGGTAACCCCTAATTTGATGTTTTCAGTGGGTGGTGGCTTTCAATAGATTTTATAAAGGCTTTTATGGTTTCGGCTTTTACAAATTCGAAGGGAACATCAATTGTTCCTTTCGCCGTTTTTGTATAAATTAAAAATAATTTTTAGAGTAGAGTATTTCTATGGCCCCCGATTCTCTTTTAGTTATGTTTATAGCGTTGGCTGCAGGGTCTCTTGTAAAAGGTATTTCTGGATTGGGGCTGCCACTTGTGGCAATTCCGGTTATGGCAGGTTTTATGGAGGTTGATCGCGCTGTAGCTATCATGATTATTCCCGGGTTTCTTATGAACTGTTATCTTCTTTGGGCTTATAGAGAACATGCCGTGAACTTTGCTTCTTTGCCCCTCATAATTGTTGTCGGGGTTTCAGGCGTAGTATTTGGTTCTTGGGTTTTGTCCCGGGCACCTGAAATATATATGTTGTCTTTTATGACCCTTTGGCTAGGCGGATATTTAGGAAGTCTACTTATAAAAACTGTTTTAAAACCGCCTGATTTCATCATTAAACACGCTCCGGCAATCGTGGTTGGTTTTGCCGGTATTGTGCAAGGCTCAGTAGGAACTGCCGGACCGGTTCTGGCGCCATATGTTCATTCCTTAAAGCTTAGACAACCACAATTTGTTTTTGTAATTTCTGTTTTATTTCAAATATTTGCGATAACGCAATTCTGCTCATTTATATGGTTAGGGATGTTAGACTTTGATAGGGCATATCAAAGCTTATTTGCCTGTATTCCTATCGCTATATTCTTGCCATTCGCTGTTTGGTTATCTTCATTTGTTAGCCATAAAGCTTTTAATAGTATTGTAATAATTATGCTCATTTGTATTGAAGCTCGTCTGTTATGGCGGCTCCTCAGTTAGAACGTCTCAAATACATTTTGAGTTTATGTTCAGGGGCCCTTGAGTCGTCTACAATGGCTAAGTATACTCCGCCACCGAAAGTAATATTGACGCTGTTTTTTTCCAGTTCAGAACTTCCGAAGGGCTTTTTCAACATAAATGTCCTGGATAGCTGACTAAACCAATTCTGGTTACCGGAAAGGACATGCTCGCACTAACCAAGAAGGGAGAACAGCGTTGGCTGATAGTGGTTCGAATGGAATAGGGGTAGACCTACCGGATTCAGAAATTTCAGTAAAGGAAGTCTTCGGGCTCGATACGGATATGATGGTTCCCGCGTATAGTAAACGTACCGATCATGTACCGGAGGTTGATACCGCATATTGTTTTGATTTTGACACGACCATGGCGATTTTAGCTTCTTTTGCTCATAATCGGAAATTGATGGTCCAGGGTTATCATGGTACGGGAAAGTCTACGCATATTGAACAAGTGGCCGCAAAGCTTAATTGGCCTCTAATACGAGTAAACCTAGATAGTCACATTAGTCGAATTGATTTAATAGGTAAGGACGCAATCGTATTACAAGATGGTAAGCAAGTGACGGAGTTTCGTGAAGGAATTTTGCCTTGGGCTGTTCAAAACCCAGTTGCCTTAGTTTTTGATGAATATGATGCCGGTAGACCGGATGTTATGTTTGTTATTCAGCGAGTGTTAGAATCCGGTGGAAAAATGACATTGCTTGATCAAAATAAGGTTATTCACACACATGATGGATTTAGGCTTTTCTCGACGGCGAACACTGTTGGGCTTGGAGATACCACCGGATTGTACCACGGAACTCAACAGATTAATCAGGCGCAGATGGATCGCTGGAATTTAGTTACAACATTAAACTATTTGCCCCATGAGAAAGAGGTCGAAATTGTCCTTGCTAAAGTGCCAAGCTATAATGACGCCGACGGTAAAGAAAAGGTAGCATCCATGGTCAGAGTATCTGACCTGTCCCGTGCTGGCTTTATGGCAGGAGATATTTCCACTGTTATGTCGCCTAGAACGGTAATTACTTGGGCGGAAAATTCTGTAATTTTTGGTGGAGATATTGCCGTAGGTTATCGAGTAACCTTCCTCAACAAATGTGATGAGCTTGAAAGAGCGACCGTAGCTGAATACTATCAACGTTGTTTTGGAGAGGAGCTTCCAGAATATAAGGCTGTTGAAAATACCGCTGCTTAGTTATCAAATTTAATCTTGGATTAGGGAATACGCTGAAATGGCGTCAGATGAAAATCGAGTAGAAACTTTCCGCCAAATTACAGCAGCGACCATGCGTGCCATTTCTGAAAACGAAGAAATTCAGCTTACTTTTGGCTCGGAAGCCCGTTTGGTCGGTACGAATGCACGGTTGCCGGCACCCCCTCGTGATATGAAAGATGAAGATGTCGCCCATCTTCGTGGTGAGGCAGACGCCCTAGCTTTTCGAATGAAATATCATAACTCCGACCTGCATCAGAAATGGGTCCCATCGGCGACAGATGCGAGAGCAGTTTTTGATGCTATGGAGCAGGTTCGCGTCGAAGCATTGGGCGCCAAAGAGTTTAAGGGGTGTAAGCAAAATTTAAGTGCTGCTTTTAAAGAAAGGTGTGAATCGGCTAGCTACCATCGGGTTAGTGACAGGGAGGATATTTCTCTTGCTGATGTTGTTGGCTTATTAAGTCGAGAACAATTGATGGGAGAAGAACTCTCCGGGTCTGCTCAAAATGCGCTCGGGTATTGGCGTGACTGGCTGGAAGCGCGTATTGGAGGCGACTTTGGAGAATTAGAAAAAAATATTCATAACCAGGAAGCATTTGCCAAGACGCTGGATAAGGTACTCGTTCACCTTGATTTGCTTGATCTTGAGGATGAAGCGGACGGTGACGAGCAAATGAGTGAAGAAACTCCAGAGGAACAAGAGTCAGATGAATCTGAAGATAGTGAAGCTTCAGAAGAATCGGAGAGTTCTGATGGGGACGAAATGGATGATCAAGATCAGGAGGAGGGTCCTGAACAGTCAGAAGATGACTCGATGTCGGGGGAAGAAGATGAAGACCTACCTGATTCAGATCAACGACGTCAGCAGCAAGGGGGTGAAGGGGAAAAGGTTCAGTACCGGTCCTATTGCACCGAGTTTGATGAGGAAATTGATGCACTTGACCTTTGTGAAATGGAAGAACTTTCAAGGTTACGGCAGCATCTCGATCAACAATTATCACACCTTCAAGGTATTATTGGCCGTCTGGCCAATCGATTGCAACGACGGCTGATGGCGAAACAGTCTCGTTCCTGGGAATTTGATCTTGACGAAGGTTTGTTGGATGCAGCCCGCTTAACACGTGTCGTGATCAACCCATTACATGCTCTCTCCTATAAGATGGAACACGAAACCGAGTTTCGTGATACCGTAGTATCTCTGCTAATTGACAATTCGGGTTCAATGCGTGGGCGACCGATAGCAGTGGCAGCGATGAGTGCCGATATTCTTGCTCGAACCCTAGAGCGCTGCGGAGTAAAAGTTGAAATACTCGGTTTTACAACGAAGGCATGGAAAGGGGGACAGTCTCGTGAAAAATGGTTGTCCGATGGTAAACCCTCTGGGCCAGGGCGTTTAAATGATCTTAGGCATATTATTTACAAGTCGGCGGATGCACCTTATCGCCGGGCTCGGAAAAGCCTTGGTTTAATGCTTCGGGAAGGTCTTCTTAAAGAGAATATAGATGGCGAGGCACTCCTCTGGGCACATAGCCGAATTTCGGTGAGACCAGAACAAAGAAAAATTTTGATGGTGATTTCTGATGGTGCGCCGGTTGATGATTCAACTCTTTCAGTTAACCCTGGTAACTACCTAGAAAATCATTTGCGCTCTGCAATAGATTGGATAGAAACTCGTTCACCGGTTGATATTGTTGCAATAGGCATTGGTCACGATGTCACTCGATATTATCGCAGGGCGGTAACCCTTATGGACGCCGAACAGTTGGGGGGAACCATGATGGATAGTCTTGCCGAATTATTCGATGATGATGATAAAAAGAATACCAGTCGTGGACGTAAAAAGGCAGCGTAGATCCAGAAAATTATTATTGAGTTATTTTTTCTTTTTAGGACTAAGGACTGTAAGCATCGCTAGCAGCATTAATATTGCTGTAATCCAAAAAATCCAAAGTGCTTCCCCTTGATCAATAATCCATCCGTATAATACAGGAACGATTATTCCACCAATTAGGTGGCCTGTTGACATAAAACCAAAAACTTTTCCGGCATTTCCAGCAGGGGTCACGGCTTTAACCATCATGTCTCTCGCTGGTCTTACGATACCCAATAGCCAGCCAATAGATCCGAAACATACCAGTAAAATTAAATGGTTAAGTTGAAAACTTGCCATAAGAAAGGTGACTATTGCGGACAAACCAAATGCAGTAGCAGCCACTAGGCTATGTCTATTAGTCTTATCGGCAATAAACCCCCCACACAGTACTCCAAGAACACCGGCAGTTGCAAAGACCGTTAATGCCGCTCCAGCAGCGACCAATGGAGTGTTATAAATTTCAATTAGAGATGTAACGGTGAATGCATTTAAGCCGATGGAAATCATTGCGGTTGTCACAAAGAATAAATATAAAATTAACATTCTCGGGGTTAGTAGCAGTTTCATTCCCTGAAGGANNNTGAAATNATTCTCNGCTGACAAATCGCGGCCNACATGATCATGAATAATTTTNCCCTGAAGTATCATGCCAATTCCTGTAATAGCGCCNAGCAAAGCAACGGAGATAACAGCAACTTTCCAGTCCCAAAATTCTGCTATNAAAACAATAATTATNGGAGCTGCTGCGGTGCCTGCAGTACCCGAAGCTGTGTGAATGCTGAAAGCCTTCCCCATACGACGTTCATCTATCGAGGACATGAGTATTGAATAGTCAGCTGGATGGAATACGGAATGTCCTAATCCTGCTAAGATGGCCAATAAAAGTATCATTTCATATGAAGAAGTTAGAGCCATTCCACCAATAGAAAATGTTTTAACCAACAGACCTAAAATCAGGATCAATTTTGCTCCAAATCTATCGACAAGAAAGCCTATAGGAAGTTGAGCAATTGCTCCGGAGGCGTTTATTAAAGTAATAGTTAGGCCGAGGGCAGCGAAACTAATGCCGAGGTCCTGATGCATCAAATAAAATAGTGGGGGCAATACAAGCTGGGAATAGTGGCTCATAAAATGCCCGGTGCAAATTAAACACAGAACCCTCGTGTCTCGTGAAAATGTTGAAGAGACTTTAGCCAAGTAAATTCCCCTAATTTAAATGTTTAATATCTCAATGATTGTAGCTGCAAAAATACCCGCTAATGGCGGAAGCATAAAGGAAGAAGAAACTCTTAGCCCAACAAAATTTAAACCTAGAAAAGGGATTTCCCACGCAAGGATCCTATGGATTGCAAATACCTCCCATGAGGTTAAGAAAGCTGTAAGTTGAGGAATACCGACACCCAGTTTGATCATTGCTAGTGCAAGCGGGAATGCCACTACTCCTCCGGCAGGAACCAATATTCCTGCGAAAGAAGCTATTAAAATTCCTTTAATACCAGATTCAGACCCTAGCCATCCACTGATCAAATCACCCGGCAAAAGCTCAGCAGCAAAACTAGCCATAAAAACCGCACATAATACTCTTGGTGCCATGGCAATAAGGTACCCTAAGCTTGTGTGCAGTCCCATTTCTGTTGAACCGTCTTGTCGCCGATAACTCACTAAAATCAAAGCAAGAGCGCACATCCACATTGAAATGGCCACTAGGGTTAAGGTATTCATTTGAATTCCTGCGGCTTCGTCAATGTCAAGCGGATGGGCATGTAGAGCGATAATATTCCTGCAATAATTGGTAGCAGTAGACTTGCGCTAACTCTTATAAATGTAATATCGGGACCCAAGAGCGGAAGTTCCCAGACCATTATTCTTTGTATTCCTATCATGGCCCAAGATGTGATGTATGCCACCAAGGCACCTTTATTTGCTCCTGAGGCATATAATGCAATTACGACTGGGAAAGAGGTTAAGGGACCGCCGGGAGTCAAGGATCCCGCAACTGTTGCAATAAAAACACTCTTAATGCCTGCTTTTTCTCCAATAAGACGAGAGATGACCTCTTGGGGTATAAGAATTTGAAGGAAGGCCGCAATAATGACTGCGGCTCCAACTCTAGGGCCGATAAAAGTTAGCAATTCCAATGCGTCTATAATTGCACGCTCGTATGAAGAGGGTCCTTTTAGATGGTAAACAGTTAAACCCGATCCTATAGCTAAGAGAGCAAAAATTATTAAAGAGGGACCAAAAGATTTTTTGAGAATTTTCAGATACTTATCTTTAATGCCTTGCTGATCAGCCATAAGAATTTAACTTAAGGCCCATTAAGGGTGGACGTCCTCTGTAAACCAATCTGTTGGTAATTCATGACCTAGGCCTGCTTTTTTAGCTTTACGGTAGGCAAGGCCAGATGCGGCGGCGAACTGGAGTCCCAGTCCCATATCATTAATGAATACCGTTGATTCCTTATCATTTTTTCTACCCTCAACGTCCCCAACAATCATTTCAGGTAGTCGTGGGCATGAATCAAAATTAAAAGTGGGATTAACTGCCCACCCCTTACCCGATCGGCGGTCAGGCGGTGTTAAATTTTCTGCAGTAACAGTGTCTGGTTGCCGTTGGCCATAATGCAAGCCTACTCGATCGACTTTACGTAAGGCTGCTTCCTCAATCTCTGGCATTTTTATGGAACTTATATGTATGCCGGGGCGAACCCATTTTTCAAAAAAAATAGCGTCTATACTATTTGACGAACACATCACTATATCCACATCAGAAACAACAGCTTCTACATTGGAAACTGGAGCCACCTCACAATCTAAAATGTCACTCATTTCTTGCGCAAAATTTACACGATTTTTTTCATTTGGGCTGAACACTTTGATTGCTTTTATTTCGCGTACGGCGCAGGCCGCCATTAATTGAGTTCCAGCCTGCCACCCGGAGCCGAGTATACCGATAGTCTCGGCGTTCTTCCTGGCCATATATTTTATTCCGAGGCCATTGGTAGCGCCAACACGGGTACGTTGCACGACACCATCTGGCATGATTGCTAAAGGCTCCCCGGTATTTGTACTAAATAATAATACAAGACCTACCCACCGATTGTTAGGTGCCGCTGGCACTTTTACACGGCGCATTGATCCCTCTATCGTTGGCCAAGTGACGATATCAGAATTTAGTCTTACAGCGCTAACACCTTGATTAGGTATAACGCCATCCATAGTTTTGAAACCGTATACCGCATCGTCTCTCTCAGTCGGGGTTAAGCAATCCGAGCGTCGCCTAGTTACTGCTGTACCCGAATGGAGCCCACGATAAGCATCCTCTAAAATTTCCAGACATTCAGGCATTGTAAGTACTTGGTTGACATCTTCATTGGATAAAATGAGGGTCATAGTATTCTCCATCCACCGCAAAGTGGAGACGTCGTCGTTTATTAGTGACTTAAAAGTTGATGCTAGCCTTTTAAGTCAAATTGCCAATACCCCATATTTTTAACACTGGGTAAAGTAAAAATCTTTTCAATTATTAGGCTCTTAACCCATATTTTTTTAATAAAGCAATGGGGTCTTCACCCTCTACATAACCCTCGTAAGGTTCTAGCTGTTCATACCATGCAGCACCCATGGCCTTAAGAACGCGGTTATGAATAGAAATAATTCTCGCCTGATTATTCGGGTCACTATTAAAATGTTTATGAGCCACATATGGCGGGATATAAACAAAATCACCACGCTTCCATTCAAATTTTTTCGGCTCTTCTTCCCATTCCCAAGTGAATTTTATATCAACTGAAAAATTTACATCCCAGTGCAAATCATATCCTTCGCCCTCTGCGACGAAAAAGACCTCTTCTGCCAGATGACGATGTTTACCTGACGCCATGCCACCCGGAATAAATTGCATATAAATATCTACACAATTTTCAACAGTATTCATTTTTTCATGGATCATATGTTTGAGAATTCCGTGAGGGGAATTTTCAAAAGGCATGTCTGCAGCTTTAACAACCTTTAGTTTATTTGAATAATAGTCTTCTACATAAGCGGCAGTTTCCGCCAGGTTTTCACTATAAAAGTTACAAGTTTTGTCGCCTGTTATTATTGATTCTCGCTCGTCCAACTTCTCTCTCCCTAAACTTTTAATTCATACTTATTTCTTAGTAGTCGGCTGGTGGTGCATAATCTTCCTGTCCAGGTTGCACATCAGTAGGAGGCATTTTCACGTTTTTTTGAAACACCATATGCATAAAGAGGAATAATGGCTTTGCCTTCATGACGAGCACGATATATTCCTCATCGGGGCTGGAATTAAAGTGCTGATGAACACAGCCATTCTCTACGATCATTACATCCCCAGCCTCGGAATCTATCCGCTCACCATCATGGACATCGTATCCCTCGCCTCTCAGTACGTAAAATACGGCGCTATTCATATGTCCGTGCCGTTGTCCATATCCACCGGGAGCAAACGATCCTAAATGTGTTTCTATAGATTGGGCTATTTCCATTCTTTGAGGGTTCACCATAGGTTTATCGAAAAATTGAGGGCCACCGGTCCACTTATAATCGTGTACGCTATATACTCTCTGTTTTTCATATAACCCTTGTTGCATTTCTCCGTAGGTACCTTCCAGAGCTCTAACAAAAGTTCTTTTCTTTACCCAACGGTCCCAAACAACCTCTGGTTGATTGTGTCCCACTCCAACATTTTCTGGGGTCGTTTCTTCCCTGCTACTTTCGGCCATTTATTAATCCTTTGCTTAAAGCCCAGATAATCTCATCTTTTTATGGTATATGATGGACCTAATTGAGTGTCAAGGATCAGAGCCAAAGTAGATTTTGAATAGTCAAAATCAATATTGGGTAAAGCATTTTGTTTGTTAATCGTAAAAGATTATTTACTAAATTTGATACCAAGTTGTTTTAAAATACGTATCACAATATGATCGCTTTGCTTGCGCGCAATCTGACTCTGAGGTAAGTAGGCTGAAGTTTATAAATTCTTATTAAAGACATGACAGATAACCGTATTTTTGAATTACTAGGAATCGACCTAGTATAAATTTTAAACAAAGAGGCAGGGATGAAACCACCACCCTTTTCTTATCATGACCCCGGAACCGTTGGGGAAGTTATCAATCTTCTTAAAACACTGGAAAATCCAAAATTACTGGCAGGTGGACAGTCTTTAATGCCAATGCTCAACATGAGATACGTGATGCCAGATAATATTATCGACCTAAATAAAGTTGATGGGCTGTCTTATATTGAAGAAAATAATACAGGAATTAACATCGGAGGGATGACACTCCAGAGGGACCTTGAATTCTCAGATTTGATTAAGAAAAAATGTCCACTTATGAATGATGCACTGCAACAAGTTGGGCATCGGCAAACCAGAAATCGGGGAACAATTGGCGGTTCACTCTCTCACCTAGACCCAGCTGCAGAATTGCCGGCAGTATGTGCCGCACATGATGCAGTTATTGTTTTGCAAGGTCCCAAAGGTGAACGAGAAATACCGTTTTCAGATTTTCCAATTGCTTATATGACACCAGCAACAGAGATCGATGAACTTCTCACTGGTGTCAAGATTACTTCTTGGAAGGATGGGCATGGTTACGCTTTTATTGAATTTGCAAGAAGACATGGTGACTTTGCTATAACTTCTGCTGCCGCATTATTGGAGGTTGATGGCGCCGGCGCTATTACCCGCGCTTCTTTAACTGTAGGAGGCGTAGGGGCTGCACCAGTGCGAATGAATGAAATTGAAGAATCCCTCATTGGACAATCAGGTGATGAAGATAAGTTTCGTGAATTATGTGAGGCTTGTCGGGAAATTGACGCTCTTGGAGACGTCTATGCTTCTTCCGAGTATCGACAGCATTTGGCAACGGTGATGAGCCGTAGAGCCTTAGTTAAGGCCTACGCTCGGGCCAATCGTAAAGGGTAGGAAAAACTGATGGGTGAGACTAGGAAAATTTCATTGACGGTTAATGGCAAGTCTTATGAAGAAGAGGTAGAAGTACGTTTTCACTTGGCGGATTTTCTACGTCAGAAACTGGGCCTTACTGGGACACACCTTGGCTGTGAGCACGGTGTCTGCGGCGCCTGCACTATTTTAATGAATGGCAAAAGTGTTCGCTCATGTTTAATGCTTGCTGTTCAGGCTGACGGCCAAGAACTTACAACTATAGAGGGTATTGCTCCATCTGAGGACGAAATGCACCCTCTACAAGAGGCTTTTCGTGATAATCATGGCTTGCAATGTGGATTTTGTACTCCAGGGATGCTGACGACATTACTTGAGTTCTTGGAAGATAATCCAGATCCTTCAGAAGAGGAAGTTCGTATTGCGATTAGTGGAAACTTATGTCGTTGTACCGGCTATCAGGGAATTGTGGCTGCTGCTCTTGATGCGGCGCAGCGTTTACGTGACGCCAAAGGCGTTTAATTCGTGAGCGGCTGGAAAGTTTTTGGCAGCCTAGAAAAAAGACTCGAAGATCCAAGCCTCCTTAGAGGGGTAGGACGTTTTCTAGACGATATACAGGTCTCAGGAATGCTGCATGCGGCATTCGTTCGCAGCCCGCACAGTCACGCTAGAATACTGCACATTGATAGCAATAGTGCTTTGACGATTGAAGGCGTTAGAGCAGTTTATACGCTTGATGACCTGCGACCTTATCTTAACAATAAGCGTCTTGTGGTTGGTCTGCCAAGCCCCTCGTATAAGCAGGAGCTCGATCGTCCAGCCCTTGCAGATAAAGAAGTAGTTTATGTCGGAGAACCCATAGCAATTGTCGTAGCCGAATCACGTTATTTGGCAGAAGATGCAGCGGCAATAGTAAATATTGAATATGAAATTCTCCCGGCGGTCTCAGATTGTAGATTGGCCGTCGAAAAGAGTTCAATTTTAGCTCACACTCAATCACCCCATAATATACTTGCACAATTTGATATGCGATATGGAGAGGTGGAGAGTACATTTGATAATGCCTCATATATTTTTAAAGAAAATATTTGGCAACATAGGGGTGGTAGTCATTCCATAGAATGTCGTGGTGCAGTCTCCTTTTATGAACCTACAGAAGATTTGGTTACACTTTACAGCTCAACGCAGTCCGCCCACACGGCAAAAAATATTTTGATAGATATGCTTGGATTTGATGAAAATAAAGTCCGAGTCATAATTCCCGATGTTGGAGGAGGGTTTGGTCCTAAGCTAGTTTTCTATCAGGAGGATGTTTCAGTTGTATTAGCTGCAATGATTCTTGGTAAACCAGTGAAATGGGTTGAAGATCGCCGGGAACATTTTATTTCTACCACTCAAGAGCGGGATCAATTTTGGGAGGTAGAAATAGCAGTAGATGGGGAAGGCCAAATTCTTGGACTGCGGGGTTCCATGGTTCATGATCATGGGGCTTACACAGCTAGAGGTATTAATTTGGCCTTTAACTCCGCGTTAATTGTTTCACTACCATATAAAGTTCCCTGTTATTTCTTAGAAGTTTTATTAGCAGTAACTAATAAAGTTCCGGTAACGCCTGTGCGTGGAGCTGGCCATCCTCAGGGTATTTTTGTAATGGAACGATTATTAGATAGGGTTGCCCGTGAACTTGGCATAGATCGAGCGGAAATACGCCGTAAAAACCTCATAAAATCCGATCAAATGCCTTTTAAAAAAGAATTGGAAACACGAGGGGGCTCACCTGTTATCCTTGATAGCGGGGATTATTTGTCTTGTATGGAACAAGCCTTGGAAAAGGTTGGCTATCGCGATTTTTCAGTGAGGAAGGAAAAGGCACTTAAAGAAGGTAAGTACGTTGGTTTAGGTTTTGCAAATTACGTAAAAGGGACTGGCAGAGGGCCTTTTGAGACAGTTAAAGTTAAAGTTGGAACTTCAGGAAAAATTTTGGTTTATAGTGGTGCTGCTGCAATGGGTCAAAGCACTCGAACAATGTTATCCCAAATTGTTGCAGATTTCCTCGGTGGAGATGTAGAAAATATCAATGTTATAACAGGTGACAGTTCTGCAGTTCCAATAGGAATAGGAGGGTCTGCAAGTCGACAGACAGTGACAGCTGGTTCTTCAGCATTATTAGCGGCAAAAGAGGTTCGAAATAAATTACTTAAAGTTGCCGCTACCCTGCTTGAAGTTTCTGAAGAAGATCTGGAAATCAATGGACGACAAATTAATGTAAAAGGCGTCAATGAAATAAAGATGGATATAGGTGAGGTTGCTCATGCCGTTGCTGGTACACCCGGCTATGCCTTACCCCCAGGTTTTGAACCAGGAATGGAGTCAACCAAAAATTTTATAGTTGACGATCTTACGTTCGTTAATGGCACGGTGGCGGTAGAGGTATAGGTAGATATTGAAACAGGGAAAGTTTTTTTTAGAAATTATATAATTGTTCATGATTGTGGTACAATGATTAATCCGATGATTGTTGATGGGCAGGTAATTGGTGGCACTGCTCATGGCATAGGAAACGCCTTATTTGAATGGATGGGTTATGATGAAGGTGCGCAGCCCATAACTACAAATTTTGCCGAATATTTGTTATTAAATGCACCTGAAATGCCCCATGTAACTTTAGGGCATATGGAAAGTCCTACTCCTCTGAACCCTCTTGGTGTAAAGGGAGTGGGTGAATGTGGCGTTGTGGCTGCACCGGCTGCTATCATATCTGCTGTAGAAAATGCCCTGTCACCGTTCGGTGTTTATTTTGACCAAGCACCACTAAGGCCTATGGAAATCGTTAAGAAGCTTGTGAATACTAAAAGTGATTAATAAAATTTATTTATCGGTGAATAACAAATAATCAACTTTCCATTATAAACATTGAAATCCGTTCTCCGCTTAGCAATGGGATTATTAATTTTGATTTCGGCTTATTTTTTCAACTTTTTTCTGCCTAAACCTATCTTTTTGGCAAAATTGGAACGTTGTTCCGCGTAGTTGGGCGCTACCATCGGATAATCTGCTGGCAATCCCCATTTCGCGCGATATTCATCGGGAGTTATT
>PBWY01000062.1 GCA_002727395.1 Rhodospirillales bacterium
AGTTAGCCGACTTTTCATGCATTGAGAGATAAAGTTTTATATTTTCTTTGCCCAATCCGATATCAGTTCTCCCAATTCTGCTCTTTTTGATTGCTGATTAATTAAAAAATGAGTTCCACCAATAATTTGATGAAATTCTTCTCTTTTTCCTGCCGCTTCTGACCACATTCTAATATCACTTGGGAGTGCGTTTGTATCGGCCGTGAATTCAAGATTTATTATTGGAACCGATGTACGGAGTAAACATTTCGGCCCATTTGCGTTGGAACTAAGGGACCATTGGCTCATCCAAGATTTAAGAGTTGTAAATCTTGCAGCATCTCGAGCTCCATAATTTAATTGGTATGGGTCACCCCAAACCATTCCCGTTTCTCGGTCATTGGGATCTAAAGTGAGGTCCAGGAACCTAGGGTCGGCGCAAGTTCGAAATACTAAAAAAGGTTCATCATTAACGACAGTAGATCTTTTCTTTAAGATTTCGATTCTTTTTTTGGTTTGGTTGGTAATAAAATTTGTTCTATCTATCTGGGCTTTTCTATATTTTGAGACGAATGAGGCGTTGAATGGTGGCCCGTTGATGGCATTGAAGATATCCAGTTCAGAATTTTTAGAAAGAGGATCATTCTCATCTGTAACTGACGCGTCTATCCAACGGCTAAGCAACAAAGCTCGCCCGGGGTGAGCCCCAAACAAAGCAATTCCATCGGCGGGAGGGAGGTGTTCGGCAGTTAACCATACCTGATCACCTGCCGGTGTTTTGGTAATAGTAAGTTCTTCAGATTCGGCTTGATATAATGCCACAGTTGAGGCCCCACCCGAATTTCCGAGAAGGATAATTGTCTCGAAACCCTCATTTCTTAGAAATTTTACTCCTGCGCCTACATCTTCAATGACTCTTTCAAATAACAGATGGGCGTCATTATTAAGATAGCGTGTATTTATGGCCAAGATATTAATTCCCCGCTTTGGCAACTCTTTAATCAAATAATGCTCAAAAAAATTACTAGTTGGGTGTACAATCAGCGCGGCGACTCTGCTTTTTGGTGAGCGGCTTAGTAATCCATAGATTCTAGGGCCGCGTTTTGGATTTACATCGAGCGTTATTAGTTCTGGGGAGGTCATTTGACTTCCAATTTTCGCATTTCGAGTCGCTATCTAAAAATAATTTAGACCTTTTTTTGGTAGTTCATTGCTTTAACGTCTTTTAATATTGGCATTTCTTCAAGATTTTTTTCATTAATTTGGCTCCAATCTATTTTATTCGGGGGAGGGAAGGGTTTTTTGACTACCATAGTTTCATCAGGGGTTACAATAACCGAGAGTGGCAAGTCAATGGCCTCTCTGGGAAAATCCTCAACCACTGAAAGTTGGTGGACAGTTGTTGCGACGGGTACCGGTTTGTGGCCTAGTTCTCTTAAAATGGCAAACTCTATATCGCTGTAACCTTCTCCCTTACCACATCTTTTACCTGAACGTGTGACCGCGACCGAGCCGGCTATAATAGCATCCACTTGAGGAATTTCATTCAGAGATATTTCTTCAGACCATTCTTTGCTAGATGATAGTGTTACTGCCTTGGAAAAATTTTCTGCACCGATAACAGCGGGGTCAAATTTCTGGAAACCGGCCTTAAGTCTCGGTGTTGGCATAAAATACGTTATACCGCGCTTAAGAGCTTCAAGTCGGACTGGCCGCTGTGGTGAATCAGGGTTAATTTTAAGATATTTTGCGTCTTTCCAAGGCGATATTTCGAACAATTTGACGGCTGCGATTTCTGCATTTTTAAAATTGGGGATGCGGTCTTGGATAGGGAAAGGAAATCTAGCTTGTTTTTTTAAGCTTGAGTGTGTCCCATACATACTGGCGAGCTAAGGCCTTAGATTTAAAGGTCAGATTCATAGTCCTGCTTTATCGCATATCCACAAGGCGAAACTATATGAAAGGGAAACCTCTTTTAGACGGTCAAATCTCCCAGAGGCACCCCCGTGACCAGCTTCCATATTTATCCAACAAAGGATTTCGTTGTCTCCTGTGTTATGATACCTCAATTTTGATGTCCATTTTACCGGTTCCCAATAAGTAACACGCGGGTCAGTAAGACCTCCCGTAGCTAGAACATATGGATAGGCTCGATCATAAATGTTTGTGTACGGGCAATAGGACGCCATATCCAAAAATTGATCCTTATTCAGGATAGGGTCTCCCCATTCCACCCATTCTGGTGGGGTCAATGGCAATGTCTTATCTGACATGGTATTTATCACATCCACAAACGGAACTTCCGCTATGACCCCTTTAAAAAGTTCTGGCTGCATATTTGTGATTGCCCCCATCAGCATTCCTCCCGCTGACCGCCCTTGCGCGACAATTTTTCCCCTGCTGGTATAATTCTGCGAAATCAAATATTCTGCTGCTGATATAAAATCATAAAAGGTGTTTACCTTATTATTTAACTTACCATCGAGATACCAATCATAACCACAATCAGAACCGCCTCGAATATGGGCGATGGCATAAACCATGCCGCGATCTAACAAGCTAAATACAGGGGTAGAGAAACTGGCTGGCATAGCATACCCATAAGATCCATATCCATAAATGAGTAGAGGTGAAGTTCCATCGATGGGTGTATCTTTTTGGTATAAAATTGTTACTGGAATTTTGGTGCCGTCATGACCTAAAGCAAACTCGCGACGACAAACATAATTGTCAGGATCATAACCTGAAGGAATTTCTTGCTCTTTTCGTATATGGCGCGTTCTTTTTGATAAACTGTAATCATAAATTTGGTGTGGTGTTACAGGTGAAGAAAATGAGAAACGTAAAATATCTGTCTCAAATTCAAAACCAAGATGAAGTGTCAGGTCGTATGCTTCCTCAGTGAATAAAATTTCGTGTTCTTCACTAGTTTCGAGGTTGCGGACTACTATCCTAGGCAGGGCCTCATTTAGTTCATGCCGCACGAGATAATTATTAAACACCATTATAGAAAGAATTAGACAACCTTTACGGTGAGGAACAATCTCATTCCAGTTTTCTGTGGCGTAATTTTCTAAAGGCGCCTCGACAATTTTAAAATCCAGTGCTCCGGCAATATTGGTCCGTATAATCAATTTTTCATCATGATCACTCACGTCATAGCTCACACCGGTCTCTCGAGTTTTTATCAGCGCGGGTTTGTTACTAGAGTTTTCAGCATCAATCAGTCGAATTTCAGTTGTTTCGGCATGGTCGTGGGCTTTTATTAAAATGAAGCGCCCACTTTCTGTTTTATCTACGCCCAAAAAAAATCCCGGATCATTTTCCTCATAAATGAGAGTATCTTTGGAAGGAACTTCTCCAATATTATGGCGGAAAATTTTATTGGGTCGGTGATTTTCATCTAAAGTTGTGTAATAAAGAGCTTTGCTGTTACCGGAAAAGACGAAATCTCCCTGAGCATTGGCAATCTTCTCTGGTAGAGTTTTCTTCTTTTCTATATCCCGTATTTCAATCACGTATTTTTCAGAACCGTTGCGATCTAACGCGATTGCAAGTAATGCATGATCGGGGCTATGTTGTGAATGAACCAGTTTAAAAAATTTTTCGCCTTTTGCTTCCCTTTCTCCATCAAATATAATGGTTTCGTCGGTGGTTACGTTAGAATGACGGGGGCGCCGGCATATAAGAGGATATTGTCCGCCTTTTAAAAACCTTTGGTAATATGCCCAATCACCGTCACAATTGGGTACGGAGAAATCATCTTCTTTAATACGGCCCCTTAATTCATCGAGAAGTTTCCTTTTGAAGTCTTCAATTGGATGAAGAACCTTTTCTGTATAGTTATTTTCAGCGTCCAAGTGCTCTCGAATTTCGGGATTTAATTTATTTGGATCACGCATGACCTGCTGCCAATTTGGATCGCGCAACCAAGCGTAGGGATCATCGAGATTTTTCCCGAAACGATATTTTTTTTCTATTCGTCGTGAAGCTCTTGGGGCTGGGATTTTAATAGTAGGTTTCAAACACTTCACCCTAAGACTTTATTCACCACCTCTATCGCCTTCGCCATCGATGAGAATAAATGCCATCGTGCAGTATTCTTCTGATTTATTGACCCAAGCGTGGTTGGTACCTCTTTGTACCATTACGTCGCCCGCCTTCATTACAACCTCGGAATCATCTAAGTACATCGTCATTTCTCCCGAGAGACATAGAGCATAATCAACAGTATCAGTTTGATGCATAAAGGAGTGCTGTTTCTTTTTCTGTTCATTTTCACCGTGCTGCAATGCGCCGTCCGCACCGTATTCCTGAAATGCCTTTTTTGCCGTTTCCTCGTCTACTTGCTCTACCTTCGATTCTGGCGGAAACTCAATCAATCGGAAAGTTGTCCCGGTTTTTGGTGGGGGTAAGGGAAGGTCGATACTCGTCTCTTCTTCGGGTCCATCATATCGAGCGGGGGAAGATTTGGTTGTCCACATGTTATGAAAAATTACTCCCGGTCTATTGGGAGTAGTTTTGACGCCTGGTGTTGGTCCATCAGCAATAATTATTGCCTTTCCATTTTTATCATGGCCGGTGACAATGCGCCGAATACCCATAGGTTTTTGATCGTTCATTTTACATTCTTTCTCAATAAATTTTCATAAATTATTTAAAAAACTAACTAATGCAGAGTTAAAATTATCGGGGTTCTCCATGTTAGCGATGTGGCCGGCGTTGGGGACAATATGCATTGATGAACTTGGGACCATTGCCAATAATGGTTCCATCGATTTTGGTCCAGCTGCGGCATCCTCAGCCCCTGAAATAAAAAATGTGGGAACTCTTATTTCCTCGATTCGGCCGTGGTATTGGATGGTTTGAAGTGCTGAAGCACAGCCCAGAAAACCCTCAAGCTTGGTTGTGCTAATCATATTTTTGATTTTACTCATTGTCTCTTGGTTATCAGAGTTGGAATAAAACTGCTCAGTAAACCAACGAGTGGCCGTTGGCTCGGCCATACCTCTCATGCCACCTTTTTCAGCCATTGCCTTACGGTCGTTCCACGCTTCAACGAAAGGCTCAGGCGAGTGGTGTGGTAGGTCACAACCTATAAATCCGGTAAGGCGTTTATTATGATCTATAGCGACACCTAAACCAGTTGTTCCACCCATTGATAGACCACATAAAACACTATTATTAATATCTAACATGTCCCAAAGTCCAATCAGATCTTGCACTAGTAAGTCAAAGGAATAAGGTGGGGGGCTGGCATCTGTGTCACCGTGACCGCGCTGATCATATCTGAGAATGCGCCAATCATTAGACAAGAGCTTAACTTGTTGATCCCACATACTAAGGTTTGTCGCGAGTGAATTAGAAAACGTAATCAAGGGAGCACCCTCTGGGCCCTCTATTTGATAGTTTATATTTATTCCATTAGCCGAAACTGTCGGCATTTTTTCTCTCCCATTGGTTTTCGTCATTAGTAAGTCAGGTTATTTTGATACGAGTTTTGATCGCTTGGGTCAATTGATGCGATTAAGATAAAGTTCGTATAAGTTTTGAACCCAAGACATGATAAAAAATCAGGGAGGCTTTAATGCCCATAAAATCAATGAGTAAAACATTTAGAGAGCTGTTGGCTAGTAACAATGTAATTGTGAAACCGGGCGCTCACAACGCATTAAGCGCTAAGATAATTGAGGCTGCGGGATTTCAGTCTTGTGGTGTCTCAGGTTATGCAGTCTCGGCTACCCTCCTTGGAAAGTCTGATGTAGGTTTGGTTACTTTAGATGAAA
>PBWY01000063.1 GCA_002727395.1 Rhodospirillales bacterium
ACATTGGGAAAATACTTATTACGAGTGGATGCGAAATATTCAACCATGGTGCATTTCTCGGCAAATTTGGTGGGGGCATCAAATACCGGCTTGGTATGGCCCTGATGGAGAGGTTTTCGTCGCAGAAAACTCGAAAATTGCCGCTGAAGTAGCCAAAAGACACTATGGGAAGGAAGTGGCGCTAAAGCAAGATGAAGATGTTCTAGATACTTGGTTTTCCTCGGCTCTTTGGCCCTTTTCGACTCTTGGTTGGCCAGAAGAAACACCGGAATTGAATCGTTATTACCCCACAAATGTTCTAGTCACAGGGTTTGACATTATATTTTTCTGGGTAGCACGAATGATGATGATGGGGCTACATTATACAAATTCTGTTCCGTTCAGCACAGTATACATTCATGCACTCGTAAGAGATGAAAAAGGACAAAAAATGTCCAAAAGTAAGGGTAATGTCTTGGATCCACTTGAGATTATTGATGAATATGGGGCTGATACACTTCGCTTTACATTAACTGCAATGGCTGCCCAAGGAAGAGACATACAATTATCCACAGGGCGAATTGAGGGCTACAGAAATTTTATTACCAAGCTTTGGAATGCTGCTCGATACGCGGAAATTAATAGTTGCCAGCATGAAGATTGGTTTGATCCCAGTTCTTGTTCTCAGATGGTTAATCAATGGATCGTTGGTGCCGTGGCGGAAACCGAACAAAAAGTATCAATTGGACTGGAAGAATATCGATTTAATGACGCGGCTAACGCCATATACCAGTTCACTTGGCATAGCTTCTGTGATTGGTATTTAGAGTTTACCAAGCCTGTTTTGAGCAGTGATGATGAGCATGCCATTAAGGAAACCCGAGCGACTATGGGTTGGGTCATCGAGAAAATTTTGCTCCTACTTCATCCAATCGCACCATTTGTAACAGAGGAGTTGTGGCAGGAAACAGCCCCATTGGGAGGCAGGGTTACCTCCTTAATCAAGGCACCCTGGCCGCAGTTAAATGCATTGGAGTTACACAAATCCGCTAACAGTGAAATGAGCTGGCTTATCGAATTAATTTCAGGAATACGGGCCGTTCGAGCCGAGATGAACATTCCCCCTGGAAGCAAGACAGGGTTAAACGTAAGGGACGCCGATCCAATCACGGCTAAAAGACTTGAAGATCATCGGCGGCTAATCGAACGGTTAGCACGAATTGAGAATATTGATGTTGACGGTGTTATTTCTCCGGAAGGCTCAGTTCAGATTGTGCTGGAGAATGTAACCTACTTTTTGCCGGTTGGGTCCTTAATAGATAAAACTAAGGAAATTCGACGCCTCAACAAAAAAATATCTGAGATCGAAAGCGAAATTATAGGTTTGGAAAAGAAGCTTTCTAATACTAACTTTACTTCAAAGGCACCTTTTGAGGTAGTCGAAGAAAATCAGGAACGGTTGATTAATTATAAGGCTTCTCTTGATAAGTTAAGTGAGGCACTACAACGCATTGAATCTCTATAAAATTTTCGGATTTGATCAATGAATATAAGAATTGGGACAAGTGAAGTTGATGGAACGTTCCATCGGCAGGGTGAAGCGATCGCAAGCTTTCTAAGAAAGAAATATACTGTTGAAACAAAACCAATGACCGGTTCAAGCGTCGGCAGTGCATTAGGGTTGGATAGTGGAGAGCTTGAATTTGGATTTTCTGCATCAAACTGGATTGGCAGAGCGTTGAGAGGCGAAAATCCTTTTGATAACCCCATATCTCTTAGAATGGTTGCGCCTGCAAATGTTGGTCCCATGTTTTTTGTAGTACGCGAGGACTCAAAACTTTATCATATAAATGATATGCGTGGTTGCAGGGTTGCTGTTAATTTCAGGGATAGCGGCATGTTTCAGCATACAAAAACTATATTTGGCATTTTAGGAATATCCTTTGATGAATTTGCTCCTGTTTATGTCGGCTTCGAAGAGGGCGCAGAAAAGTTGATTAAAGGTGAAATTGATGCGCAATGGCAGTGTCCGATCCCTAATCCAGTTATGACAAAACTGGCAAATAAATTAAATGTTCGGGTTTTGGAGTATGGGTCAGGACAACTTGAAGAGGTTATAGAAAAAGGAAAGTTTTATCGCCAAACAACGATGCATAAGGGTTCGTTTAGAGGGGTTCTTAGTGATACAAAACAGGTGGGCGTATTAAATGTCATAGCGACGCATGAAAGAGTGAATTCAGAGCAGGTGAAAGACTTCGTTGTGTCTATGATTACTAATGCTAGGGAGCTTGGTAAAATTGAGGAGCTTTTTACAGGTTTGAATGATTTATTTAGTGAAATAGGAAAAGAAGGTCGTTCGATAATAGAGCCAGGTTGTGTAAGACTTCATGACGGAGCAGTAGAGGCATACCGAGAGTTTGGTTTGCTCTAATAAACAAATGTTTATTTGAATAAAAAAATAATAATTAGTATTAAGAAAAAAGAGGATCCTAATGTCAGACCGTGCAAGGGGCAAAAGAAAACCCATAAAAGGACAAAAAAACTTTTTGAAGAAATTTGATAAGTCAAAATTGCCTAGTCGTCATGTCACTGAAGGGCCGGAACGAGCGCCGCACAGAAGCTATTTATATGCGATGGGGTTAACGGATGAACAAATTCATCAACCCCTTGTGGGTGTGGCCACCTGTTGGAATGAGGCCGCGCCTTGTAACATAGCACTCTCACGGCAAGCCCAAGCTGCAAAACGTGGTGTCACAGAAAATGGCGGAACTCCAAGGGAATTTACCACTATAACTGTTACCGATGGCATCGCGATGGGGCACGCCGGTATGAAGTCTTCGCTTGTTTCTCGGGAGGTTATTGCGGATTCGGTTGAGCTGACAATGCGAGGCCATTGCTACGATGCCCTTATAGGGCTCGCGGGCTGTGATAAATCATTGCCAGGAATGATGATGGCGATGGTACGCCTTAACGTACCCAGTATATTTATTTATGGAGGGACAATTTTACCTGGTCGCTTTCAAGGAAGGGATGTAACTGTTGTAGATGTTTTTGAAGGCGTAGGGATGCATGCCGCCGGCAAGATGTCTGACGCAGAACTTCAGAAATTAGAAAGTGTCGCTTGCCCTTGCGAAGGTTCGTGTGGAGGGCAATTTACGGCAAATACAATGGCCTGTGTTTCCGAGGCCATGGGTTTAGCTCTTCCAGGGTCAGCGGGCGCGCCTGCCTCTTTCAAATCAAGGGACAAGGTTGTTCGGGAAACGGGACCAGCAGTTATGAATTGTCTAGCGAAGAATATTCGTCCCCGAGACGTTGTAACCAGAGCATCACTAGATAACGCTGCTAAGGTTGTTGCTGCAACCGGTGGCTCTACGAATGCTGCATTACATCTGCCGGCAATAGCACATGAAGCTGGTATAAAATATACACTAGAGGATGTTGCAAAGATTTTTCGAAAAACCCCTTACATTGCAGACCTAATGCCGGGTGGAAAATATACGGCAACAGATATGTACAGGATTGGTGGAGTGCCGGTTGTAATTAAGGAACTGTTATCTGCCGGAATTCTGGATGGCGATTGTCTGACAGTAACCGGAAAAACGTTAGCCCAAAACCATAAGGGGATTAAGTTTCCCAAGAAACAAAAAGTTGTTTACCCGGTAAAAAAAGCACTTTCAAGAACTGGGGGTGTGGTCGGGTTAAAGGGAAATCTTGCTCCCGATGGAGCTATTGTTAAGATAGCGGGTATGGAAAATCTCACGTTCAGTGGCCCTGCAAGAGTGTTTGATTGCGAAGAAGATGCCTTTGAATCAGTTGTGACTGGTAAAGTAAAAGAGGGGGATGTAATCGTAATTCGTTATGAGGGGCCCAAAGGGGGACCCGGGATGCGAGAGATGTTATCTACGACAGCTGCTCTCTATGGTCAGGGAATGGGAGAAAAGGTTGCACTTATAACTGATGGGAGATTTTCTGGTGGAACCCGAGGCTTCTGCATAGGGCACGTCGGACCTGAGGCGGCGGTGGGAGGACCAATTGCTTTAATTAAAAATGGAGATATCATATCCATAAATGCAAAAAAGGGCAGCATGGATGTTGAACTTAGCAAAGCAGAATTATATAGAAGAAAAAAGTCTTGGAAGCCTAGAAGGCATGATTTTCAATCGGGAGCCTTGTGGCGGTATGCCGAAACTGTTGGGCCGGCCTCATCTGGCGCTGTTGTGCATCCTGGGGGCGGCGCGGAAACTCATTGCTATGCGGATATATAATATAAAATTAAATTATTAAGAAAAAGAAATAAATAATTATAAATATTAATCAAAAACAGTTTCAATATAGTGATCTGAGTTAATTAAGGCCTCAATCACTGTAGGCCCTTGTGCTTTGAGAGCCATTTTTACTGCTTCAGTGAGAGCTTCCGCTGTTTCCACGCCTAACGCTGGAACACCAAAATAATGTTTTGGCGGCTTTTTATAGTTTTCAACCTGTAATTCTGTCCCATATATACCATATTGACGACGAAGCTGTTTAACTCGTATGAGCCCCAACCAACGATCATCTAATACAACGATGGGTAAGTTTATGCCTAAGCGTTTCGCGGTAGCGACTTCTCCGCAGGTCATTTGAAAACAACCGTCACCGATTAAGCAAACAACGTCCCTTTCAGGGAAAACTAGTTTTGCCGCTATCGCTGCGGGAAGCCCGAAACCCATGGAGGACCAACCATTGGTAATTAAAAATTGCTTAGACGCAGAAGTAATCCATTGGCTTGCAATCTGATGAGTATGAGCTCCAACGTCGAAACTCAAAATTCCATTTTCTGGCATACCCTCACGGACGGCGTCAATCGCCTCGTGGGCGGAAAACTCAGTTCCTAACGGTCGCAATAATTGGTTAAATTCATTCTTGTGCTTAATAAGTTCGTTTTGTTTCCAGGTATTGGATATTTTAGGACTTTCGATGATTGTTTTCACCGATGTTACTAAATCCCCTATAACTTCGTGTGCTAAATGCACGCCTTCGATTACATCGACATTTTCTATATCTATTTGTAGTAGTGGTGTGTCGCCGATCCACGCCTCATACTCCACTTCTATTGTATCGTAGCCTATTCCAATTATTAGGTCCGATGAATTGAGTAATTTTCGTTGATGTTGTCGACAAGCCCTTTCGATACAACCAATAGCCAATTTGTGATTTTCATCTATCAAACCCTTAGCCATAGTAGTAGTAGCAAAAGGAATTTGATGCCTTTCAATCAAATCAACAAATATTTTTGGATCTGGTACTCGCATAGCATTCGAGCCTAAAACAATAATCGGCCTTTTTGCTGTATTTAATAATTGAATTGCTTTTTGTAATGTGTCCGTTTTGGCTGAAGAGATGGAGACACTCGGTTTAAATTGCAAGCTGGGTTTATGGGCAGGGGCTAACGCTACGTCTTCAGGTAGATCGAGATGAACAGGACCAAAAGGTTCAGTAGTGGTTATCTCTATTGCTTTCATTAATGTTTCCTCGACAGAGTTATTTCTTAGCGCGAGGGAGGCCTTGGTAATTGGTGCAAATAGCGCGTGATGGTCTATAAACATTTGTATACGTCGACCGAGTTGTTCAGTCTTTAGATTGCATGTAATTGCAATTAGGGGGGACCGATCGAGCCATGCATTCCCAACCCCTGTTGCTAAGTTTGTGGCTCCGGGGCCCAAAGTTGCAATGCATAAACCCGGTATACCGGTTAATCGGCCGGAAACATCTGCAGCAAAACCCGCGGAACCTTCATGTGCAGTCAGAATAAAGTTGATTCCACCTGTTCTCATTGCTTCCATTAATGGAAGAACGTTGCCACTAGGAATACCGAAGCCATTTTTGACACCAGCCTCTTTTAAAATAGAAACAATCAGGTCGGAGTTATTCATTTCGGGTCTTTAAACCACTTAACGATGTAAGACAGAAGCCAACATATAGCGGTACCTATAACAATAAAAACTAATACATTGGCTAAAAGTTGTTTGGGATCACTAATACCTTGCTGGGTGTATGCTATTGATGCCCAAATTAGACCAAAGAGAGTTGCACCCATTAAGTATCTAAGCATTTGGCATCCCTATTTTAGAAATTTCACACCAGACAGGTGTATGGTCAGAAGGCTTTTCTCTGCCCCTTGGATTTTTGTCGATTCCCGCGTCAAGCAAGCAGTCGGATACTTCCGGTGATAAAAGGATATGATCTATTCGTAAGCCAAAGTCTTTTTGCCATGCACCACCAGTATAATCCCAAAAGCTATACAACCCGGGTTGTGGATGTTTGGATCGAAATGCCTCTGTTAGTCCCAAATTTAATAAGGCCCGAAAACGGTTTCTGCTTTCCGGACGGCAAAGAGCATCTTCCGCCCAGGCAGCTGGGTTAAATACATCAGCGTCAGTAGGGCAAACATTATAGTCTCCGCCCAGAAGGAATGGGTAGCCGTCCTTCAATAATCTTTTTGTGTGTTCGATTAGCCTGTTAATCCAAAGAATTTTATAATCAAATTTTTCTCCCGGAGCAGGGTTTCCGTTTGGGAGATATATAGAAGCGACTTTAATACCAAAAGTTATACCTTCGATGTAGCGGGCCTGCTCATCCGAGGGGTCGCCGGGGAGGCCTAAATTTACCTCTTCAATATCCTCTTTTGATAGAATTGCTACTCCGTTGTAAGTTTTTTGGCCGTGCACAACGATATTATATCCTAACTCCTCAATTTCAATTTTTGGAAAATTATCGTTTATTACCTTAATTTCTTGAAGCAAGACTACATCAGGAGAAAATTCTGAAAGCCATTCCAGGAAACGTGGCAATCTAGCGCGTATCGAGTTCACATTCCAAGTTGCTATTTTTGGCATAATATTTTTCTTGAATCTTCTTAGGTCTGTAATAAGAAAGTTGAAATTTTAAAAAATAAAATTGAGTTTACCCAATAGAAAATGAAACGCCGCATCCGCACGTTGAAGCGGCATTAGGATTTCTGATGGTAAAAAATGAACCTACTAACTCTTCGGCATAGTGGATTTCGCTTCCGACCAGATAATTCCATGAAACTTCATCTATTATTACTTTAATACCGCTTTGTTTAATTATTTTATCATCTGATTTCTCTTCATTCTCAAAAGAAAAATTATACTGAAAACCTGAGCAGCCTCCACCTAATACTTCAACCCTAAAGAACATACCTTTAAATTCCTCTTCCGCGGTCATTTTTTTAATCCGCGCAATTGCACTAGGAGTGATTTTAATTTCGTGCTCTTTATCTGATTTCATATTAAAAATTTTTTCGCTGTTATTATTTAATAAAGTAAGTATTAACATTAATTTAGACGATGGCAGGATAGGATCAATATATTCTTTATGCCACAATTATTCAATGAGTTAGAATTGTCAGTAGAGCGGCGGACCTATAGGTTCCAAAAATGGTTTATAAAAATCAATTAAGGGGTAGTCCTGGTGAGAATCCTTTTGGGACCCATCCCGCTGGAAGCAAGGGAAGAGTTTTTGATGAACCCGAAAGTAATACCCGATCGGTATTTCAACGGGATCGCGATAGAATTATTCATTCTAGCGCTTTTCGGCGCCTTAAATATAAAACACAGGTATTTGTTTATCATGAAGGTGACCATTACAGGACACGTTTAACCCACAGCCTTGAGGTGGCGCAGATTGCTCGAACCTTAGCGAGAAGTCTTGGCGTTAATGAGGATTTAGCTGAGGCTCTTGCGCTAGCTCACGACCTAGGTCATCCGCCTTTTGGCCACGCAGGAGAGGAAGCACTTCAAGCCTCTATGCAGCCATTCGGAGGCTTTGATCACAATGGACATACTATCCGTATCGTAACAAGACTGGAAGCAAGGTATGCTAACTTTGACGGGTTGAATTTAACTTGGGAAACCTTAGAAGGCCTCGCCAAGCATAACGGGCCTTTGATTTCTGCATCACAAAAAAAGTCAGAATTACACTGGACGTTGGCCGAATATGACTTGATTCAGGACCTAGAATGGCACACTCACTCCGGTATGGAGGCTCAAATAGCATCTCTGTCAGATGATATTGCTTACAATACTCATGACGTAGATGATGGATTGCGCGCGGGTCTATTTACAGTTGAAGAACTTTTAGGCCAGCCCTTGGTCGGACCGATATTAAAAGAGGTTATCAACCTTTACCCGAGAACAGAGAATAGTCGTCTTATTCATGAGACAACTCGGCGAATGATTGACTTGATGACAGCGGATTTATTTGAAGAGAGTTGGAGCCGCTTGAAAAAATTTAACCCGACTTCGGCTGAGGATGTAAGATCACTTGGTATCCCTATGGTATCATTGTCGAGTCGTATTAATGAAAATAACTTAGAATTAAAGAAATTTTTGTTCGAAAAAATGTATCGGCACCCCCGTGTTAATCGCATGACTAATAAGGCAGGTCGAGTTATTAAGGATCTATTTCATTTATTTATGAACGAACCAAGTCTGTTGCCGTTAAATTGGCAATCAAAACTTGTAGAGCAAAATGAAACTGCTCACGCCCGCGTAGTAACCGATTATATTGCTGGGATGACGGACCGTTTTGCACTTGAGGAACATAAAAGACAATTTAATTTATACGAGTAAATATGAATGTAATTCAAAAAATTTTGGAATTTATACAAGTTGAAATTAAAGACTTAATTTCAGAGGGAATAGTATCGTCTAGTGCAGATTTAACGAAGATTAACCTAGACGTGACTAAAGATCCGGCCCATGGAGATTTTTCAACTAATGCAGCTATGGTTTTATCCAAGTTTTCGGACATGAAACCCCATGATTTAGGAAAGATCATTGCCGATCGGTTGAAAGAGAAAAATGAGTTTAAGACAATAGAAATTGCAGGACCAGGGTTTATTAATATTCGCTTGGTGCGAAAGTTTTGGAGAAGCCTTATTCCGATAATCTTAAAAAGTGGGATAGGATATGGCGATAGTAATATTGGGAAGGGACAACTTGTAAATATTGAATATGTATCAGCTAACCCAACCGGCCCAATGCATATAGGTCACGCTCGGGGTGCCGTTTTCGGAGATGCATTGTCTTCATTATTAGAAAAGGTAGGTTATAAAGTTACCCGTGAGTACTATATAAACGATGATGGTTCACAAATAGATGTTTTGGCGCGGTCAACATATCTCCGTTATCGAGAGGCGCTAGGGGAAGACATTGGTGAAATACCAGAAGGGCTCTATCCCGGAGATTATCTTAAAACTCTCGGGGAGTTTATAAAAAGAAAAGACGGGGATAAGTGGAAAAATTTATCAGAAAATGAATGGCTGGGTAGTTTCAGAAAATTGGCTATTCAAGAAATGATGGCTTTGATTCGAGAAGATTTGATCTCCTTGGGCGTAGTACATAATGTTTTTGTTTCCGAGGCAGAGTTGGTTGGAAAAGGTGCAAATGACGAAGTTTTAAAGGAACTTAAAAAGGATGATTTAATTTATACAGGCATACTGGATGCTCCTAAAGGAAAGTCATCGGAAGGTTGGGAAGCAAGATCACAACTTCTTTTTCGTTCATCACAATTTGGTGATGATGTCGATAGGGCGCTCAAGAAAGTCGATGGGGAATGGACTTATTTTGCATCCGATATTGCCTATCATAGAGATAAATTTAGGCGAGGCTTTAATAAGATGATTGATGTTTGGGGGGCGGATCACAAGGGATACGTCAAGCGAATGCAATCGGCTGTTGATGCAATTACAAAAGGAGAGGGTTCTTTATCGGTAAGTTTATGTAATCTGGTAAATTTACTGGAAGATGGTAAGCCCTCGAAAATGTCAAAAAGAGAGGGTTCTTTTGTAACGTTACGAGATGTTGTTAAGGCAGTGGGGCCGGATGCTGTTCGTTTTGTTATGCTCACACGAAACAATGATGTTCCATTGGATTTTGATCTGAAAATTGTTTTAGAACAAAGTAAGGATAATCCTTTATTCTATGTTCAATACGCTCATGCTCGTATTTGTTCGCTGTTGAGAAATGTTTTGGAAATCTTTCCTGATATTGCTATATCTGACGACGATCTATCAGGCGCTGACTTAAATCTGTTAACCAGTGATAGTGAGATAGAAATGATTAAGGAATTAGCTAATTGGCCTGAGGTGATAAAAAGGTCGGCAAAGGCCAATGAACCTCATCGTGTCGCTTTTTATCTGTATGAATTGGCGGCGTCATTTCACTCTTTTTGGAACAAAGGTAATTCTGAAGAAGAATTGCGTTTTATTATCCCCAGTCGCGTTGACAAGACTATTGTTCGTTTGGCTCTGGCCCGTTCGGTTGCAATTGTTATTGCTTCAGGACTTGGGGTAATGGGTGTAAAACCGGTTGAGGAGATGCGTTGATTTGAAAAATAAGATGTTAACAACTTTAATTTGCATTGCTGTTTTGGGTGGTCTAGCGGTGATAGGAGTTTATTCCTTCGAAACAGAAAGTAAAAAAAACAAACCTGTCAATGTTGAAACTGTCCGAGCGAAAAAAGGACCTACAAAAATTAAACCGAAGGACCCAGGCGGTATGGTTATTCCTCATCAGGATAAAAGTATATATAGCCGGTTGGAACCGGGTGGCCAGAGAGAGAAGATTGAAGATTTACTGCTCGCACCTGAACTTGAAAATTCAAGACAGACAACAAACACCACAAAAGAAAATGTTATAAGACGGGTAAGAAAAAATAATACTGGAGCAATTATTGAAAATAAAAAAGAGAAACAGATATACTCGATTAAAAAGAACGATGATAAGCAGGAAGAGTTGGCCGTTAATAAAAATAAAAAAATATTTAAATCGACGAAAAAATCTGGAATCGTTCTAAAAAAAGGTTATCGAGTACAAATTGCTTCCTTAAAATCTCAGAAAAATGTTAATAAAATTATATTAAGATTACGGAGTAAGTATCCAGAATTAGTAAAGGGTCTTAAATTTTTTATCGTTCGCGCTAAAATAAAAGGGAAAGGTACGTACTACCGATTGCAAGTTGGTCATTTAAAAAGGTTAGAATTTTCTAAAGTCCTTTGTAAGAAATTCAAAAGCCTTAAATTAGGATGTTTCATTGTTAGGCTTTAATAATGAAATACCTTCACCCGTAATTTTTGGGTGTATCGGAACAGAATTGACTTCAGCTGAAATTGATCTTTTTCAGGATTGTAGACCTTTTGGGTTAATTCTTTTCGAACACAATTGTAAAAATCCAACGCAACTCTCCGAACTAATCTTTCAATTTCGAGAGACAGTAGGTTTTAGAGATGCGGCAGTCTTAATTGACCAAGAGGGTGGAAGGGTGACCAGAATGAAACCTCCCCACTGGAGGCTTCCACCTGCTGCGGGTGTTTTTTCAAAAATTTTTGAAAAAAATGAGGATATTGCTTTACGCGCAGCCTACTTAAATGCCCGCCTCATCGGAAAAGAGTTAGCTAACGTTAAAATTTCAGTTAATTGCTTGCCAGTATTGGATTTGCCGGAGTTGGGGTCTCATGACGTTATTGGAGACCGAGCGTTGGGTAAAGACGTTAGAACTATATCACTTCTTGGTGGAATTTTGTGTCGGGGTCTTATGGAAGAGGGTGTGTCTCCCATAATTAAACATATACCCGGTCATGGAAGAGCTAAAGTAGATAGTCATAGGGAATTGCCATTGGTTGATACCTCGCTACAGGAACTTAAGAGTACAGATTTTATTCCATTTAGAAATTTGTGCCATATACCATGGGCTATGACGGCCCATGTAGTTTATTCAGCAATTGATAAAAATAGGGCGGCGACGATTTCACCAATAGTTATTAATGAAGTTGTACGAAATCAAATAGGCTTTGAAGGGTTGTTGCTTTCTGATGACATAGGAATGGAAGCGTTGTCAGGTAGTAAGGGGGATCGGGCCCAATATATTTTGGAGGCTGGCTGCGATCTTGTACTTGAATGTTCAGGTAAAATTAAAGATATGGTTGATGTCGCATCTGTACTTCCGGCTATGAAAAAAGAAACAAGGAATAGAGCTGAGCTCGCGGAAAAGAACAGAATAGAAAACATCGTAAATGATGGTTTGTTGAAGCAGGAAGCCTTGAGAGAATTTGATCAGATATTGACTGATTTTCTATCTTAACTTTCAAGCTATTATTAAAATAACTAGTTTCTATAATGAATTTAGAATTAGATATTCATTTCTTATTTCGACTAAGCTGGAGCGAGTCGGAGTTTTAATAGTAATATGCAAAAAAACCCTTTTGCTTAATTAAAGATGCTTAAAATTTTAATTAAAAGCTGGGCAAAGAAAATATTTAAATTTACGTAAAACAATTAGTTATTGAATTTACCTCATTTAAAAAACTATGAATGACACCTTTGATAATTTTAAAATGGATAATGTAGAGGCCGATGGTACGACTTCATTAGTAGTTGACTTGGATGGCTATGAAGGTCCGATTGATATGTTGTTGGACTTAGCACGCCAACAAAAAGTAGATCTACTTAATATCTCTATTCTGAGACTAGCAGAACAATATCTAAAATTTATTGAAGAAGCACATAAATTGAAGTTAGAGATAGCGGCTGATTATCTAGTTATGGCGGCATGGTTGGCCTATCTAAAATCTCGTTTATTGTTACCGGAAGAGGAAAATGATGAAGAACTGAGTGGACCGCAAATGGCTGATGCATTAGCTTTTCAGCTTCGAAGGCTGCAGGCCATGCAGGAAGCAGGTTCCAATATCATGCAACTTCCTCGACTAGGTAAAGATATATTTTCGCGTGGTTTTCCAGAAGGTATTAAAGTTATTAGAACGCCAGTTTATGAGCTTTCACTTTTTGAACTACTCAAGGCTTATGGCGATCACCACAGTAAAGGCACCGCAGATCCTCTAGAAATTGCACCGACTGAATTTTATTCGGTTGATGACGCATTGGAACGTCTGACACCGTTTTTAGGTAAAATCCTAGATTGGTCGAAGTTACAAACTTTTCTGCCTGATTCAGTAAAAAATGATGTAATTTACAAGTCCATAGTTGCTTCAACATTCGCTGCTAGTTTAGAACTGGCAAAGTCCGGACAACTTGAAATTCGACAAAGTGACACATTTAGTCCCATTTATTTTCGTTCTAAAACGGAAGGATTCAACTAATAGTGGATAGTTCTATTCAAAGTCAAAGCACGTTGAAACAACAGGATAAAAATATGTCAGAATACTTGTCTGCGCTTAGAATTACAGAAGCTATTTTATTTGCTGCACCTGAGCCAATGACAGAAGCAGCCTTAGCTGAACGAATACCTTCTAACGTGAGTATATCATTGGTTTTAGGTGAATTATCGAAAAATTATGCGGACAGGGGTGTTAACTTGAAGGCGGTAGGAGGTCGTTGGGCATTTCGTACGGCTCCTGATTTAGCTAGTTTTCTGGAAATAGAGATAAAAGTTAACCGTAAATTGTCGCGAGCGGCAGTTGAGACTCTAGCTATTATCGGATACCATCAGCCCATAACGCGAGGAGAAATTGAAGAAATTAGGGGTGTCTCCTTGAGTAGGGGCACCTTAGACCTTTTGTTAGAGCTTGAGTGGATAAGACCTGTAGGAAAAAGAAAAACCCCAGGTCGTCCTGTCACTTGGGGAACTTCCCAGAAATTTTTAGAAAATTTTAATTTAAATGATATCAAGGATCTTCCTGGTACCGATGAATTAAAGGCCGCAGGGCTTTTAGATAAGCGGCCCACGAGTAGTATCTTCGGTGAAGTGGCCTTGAAGATTGAGGAAGAAAATACAGAGAGAGTTTCAGACGGTATTTAGGGTATTAATTCATTTGCTGCAATAGCTCACTTTTTTAGGTTTGACTTCACAAGAAGCTTGATCGTTTGTCGGAATAAGCTAAAACTGATCTTTAATTTTTGACCTTAAGTAGTCAAAAACATTGTCGTTTATTAATTAAAGTCTTTATTTTTAAACATCGACATTGAATTAGAATTGTTGGATTTTTGGAAGGGAATCGGTATGGGAACATTTAGCATTTGGCATTGGATAATTGTGTTGGTTGTCGTACTGGTATTATTTGGCGGTAGAGGTAAATTATCGAGTTTAATGGGAGATGCCGCACGAGGTATCACTGCCTTTAAAAAGGGGCTCAAGGATGAACCTGAGGATGAAAGTAATAATGGTAAGACTATAGACTCGGAGCCAAAAGAAAATCCTAGTAATTCTAAAAGTAAAGATGACTCCCAAAAGAGTTAATTGTTTCGATAGTGTTAATAAATGACGGTGCGTAGGCGCCATGTTTGATATAGGGGGCTGGGAATTCCTTATAATAATAGTGGTTGCGATTATTATCGTTGGCCCAAAAGACTTGCCTGGTGTCCTAAGAACGGTCACGTCATGGGTAAGAAAAATGCGCTCTATGTCCCAAGAGTTCAGGAGCACTATAGATGACCTAGCCGATGAAGTTGAGTTGGAGTCTATTAACACAGATCTCCAGAGGGATTTAGAAATAGATAACTCCGATGATCTCTTTGATGCTACCGATACAAAATTAGAAGAATTAATTAATCCGAAAATAGAAGATCAAAAGTTAGTAAATAAAAAACATTTGGACCGTAATAATTTAGAGTCTGAGCAACGATATCCAGATAAAACTTCAGTTTCTACGAATGAACAAGGGACTAAGGTTAACCCCCGCGCCGGAGTTTCTAAGCCTGATGAAGGTAAGGAAAACTAAATGGTTAATGAAGAAAAAGATGATTCCAAGATGTCCCTTTTGGAACATTTAACGGAACTTCGAAGTCGGCTCATCTGGGGATTTGTGGGTTTTATAGTTTGTTTTTTCATAGCGTTCTATTTTGCCGAAAATGTTTTCGCTTTCCTCATGATGCCTTTAGCGGAGCAAATGGAGAGCAGAGCCGGAGCGCGGATGATTTTTACAGCTCTTCATGAAGCTTTCTTTACATACGTCAAAGTCGCTTTTTTTACCGCGGCATTTGTCTCATTTCCGCTCATTGCTTCTCAAATTTGGCTTTTTGTTGCACCTGGTCTTTATAAAAAAGAAAAAAAAGCATTTTTACCTTTTTTAATTGCTACTCCTATCCTTTTCTTTTTAGGAGGAGCATTGGTTTATTACTTTATTTTTCCATTGGCCTGGGAATTTTTCTTAAATTTTCAAACTTCTGGAGGTGAAGGCCTTTTACCCATTGAAGTAGAACCCAAGGTAAATGAGTATTTATCTTTGGTAATGCAATTGATATTTGCCTTTGGTTTAGGTTTTGAACTACCAGTATTTTTGATGTTATTAGTAAAAGCTAATATTGTTTCTGCAGCCGGTCTTGCCGATAAAAGACGTTATGCGATAGTGGGTGTTTTTGTCTTTGCAGCGATTTTAACTCCTCCGGATGTTATCAGTCAGATAGGGCTAGCGGTTCCTATTATCCTGCTATACGAGCTTTCAATTATTGGTGCTCGTTTTATTGAGAAAAAACGGGTAGTGGAGAATAATGATGGTGAGCAAGAATTTAAAAACTAGATTCAATAATTTATTGAGTTTAAGATTCTAGACGATTGTGGATACAAGACCTATAAACTGAATAACAAAACAATTTTGGTTTGTATTATGCTCGATATTCGCTGGATCTGCGATAATCCAAAAACTTTTGATAAATTTTTGTCTCAGCGGGGTGTAAGTGCTGCATCTTCCGTATTAGTGGATCAAGACGCCAAAAGGCGTATGATACAGAGTAAATTACAAAAATTACAAGAACGCCGTAATTTGGCTTCCAAGGAAATTGGTAAAGCAAAGGGACAAGGTTTAGATACGAAAATCCTCATTCGTGAAGTGGGGGACCTAAAGGAAAAGATTCAAGTGTTAGAGGAAGAAGAAAAAAATGTTTCAGAAGCACTTCTGAATTTGCTCCTAAGTTTCCCTAATAATGTTGATGAGGATACTCCCAAGGGTAGAAATGAGGATGATAATTTAGAACTAAGAAAAGTAGGGACGCCGACTCAATTTGATTTCCCTGTCAGGGATCATGTCGAAATTGGTGAATTACTATGTGAAATGGACTTTAAAAAAGCCAGCGGGTTATCTGGCTCACGGTTTGTAATCCTTAGCGGAGCTCTTGCTAAATTAGAACGGGCCCTCGGATCCTTTATGCTAGATGTTCATACTAGAGAATTTGACTTTATGGAAGTTATTCCACCTGTCCTTGTTAAAAGTGACGCTTTATACGGCACGGGTCAGCTGCCGAAATTCAAAGAGGACCTTTTCAAAACCGAAGAAGATTTATGGTTGATACCAACCGCTGAGGTACCTTTAACCAATATGCATGCTGGACAAATATTATCGGAAGAGGAATTACCAGCGCGATTTACTGCGCTAACACCTTGTTTTCGTTCTGAAGCGGGAGCTGCTGGCAAAGATACAAGAGGGATGCTTAGACAACATCAATTTAATAAAGTCGAACTTGTCAGTATTTGTCACCCTGAAAAATCTCAAGAAGAACATGAAAGGATAATGGAGGCCGCTGAAGAAATTCTTAATAGATTAAATTTACCTTACAGAGTTATGCGTCTATGCACTGGAGATATAGGATTTTCAGCTAAAAAAACGTACGATTTAGAGGTTTGGTTACCAGGACAAAAAAAATATAGGGAGATATCCTCTGTATCCAATTGTGGTGATTTTCAAGCCAGAAGAATGAAAACACGTTTCCGGCCTAAAGAAAAAAAACAGACTGAATTTGTACATACATTAAATGGGTCGGGACTAGCAGTTGGTAGATGTTTAATTGCTGTAATGGAAAATTATCAAAATGAAGACGGGTCAATCAGGGTTCCCGATGCATTAAAATCTTATATGGATGGCTTGGATGTCATTAATGTAGGTTAAAAATGCTCGATGCAAACAAGGTGCGTTTAGTTATGGAGTTGCGTCAGCAGGGTATTACAGATCAAAGAGTTCTCTCTGCAATTGAAAGGGTTCCTCGCGAGGCTTTTGTACCAGAAGCTTTTCATGATCAAGCCTATGAAAACACCGCACTTCCAATTGGATATGGTCAGACAATTAGCCAACCTTCGGTTGTTGCGTTTATGACAGAAGCGCTCTCCGTTGGTCCCAGAATGAAAGTTCTCGAAGTCGGTACCGGCTGTGGTTACCAAGCTGCCGTATTATCGGGCCTTTGCCTAAGGGTTTATTCGATAGAGCGGTTCCAGGAATTATTTCGGTCCGCACAAAAAAGGCTGTCGGAACTTCGTTTTAATAATGTGACAATTAAATGGGACGATGGTTTACAAGGTTGGTCTGAGCAGGCTCCATTTGATCGGTTAATCCTCACAGCAGCTATAAAGGAAATACCAAAAATTTTATTTGATCAAATGGCCGATAACGGTATCGTTATTGCACCGGTAGGGAATAGATCCGATGATCTTAACTTAGTGAAGTTTTTTCGTCGTAAAGACGGTGAATGGGAGCAAGAAAGTTTATTGCCAGTAAGATTTGTTCCAATGCTAGGTGGTACAGTTGATGCAAACGCGGGCCCTTAATTTCATATTTCAATTAGCAACTTTTGATTTAATGTGCTTAAAAATATTTTCAAAATAGTTAACAAATATCTTTTAATAGCTTTTGCTCTAGTATTAAGTGCGTGTGCTAGGTTTGATTACTCTCCTTCTATTTTTGACCACCGAAAAACTCAAGGTTTATCAGAAGAAAATATCATAAGGTCCGGTTATATACAGATAAAGAAAGGAGATTCTCTCTATCGAATTTCTAGAAATTATGGAATTCCGATAAGGGATTTAATAGAAACAAATAAATTATTTCCCCCTTATAAAATTTATCCTGGCAAACAACTTAAAATACCCAAGCAGCGTTACCATATCGCTAGGAACGGAGAGACGGCATACGGGATTTCTAGAATTCATAATGTTGATATGGGTGTTTTGGTAAGAATCAATAATATTAGTCCACCCTACCATATAAAGCCGGGTCAAAAACTACGGTTACCGGAATTATCGCAAAAATATGTAATTCAAAAGATTAATACCAACCAAAAATACAGAAAAAGTCTTCCAAAAGTTACTTTAAATCGAAGAATATTATCCAAATCTGTTGATTATGGATTAGTCAATAAAAATAAAGTCAACAAGAAGTTTACTCCATTGAGTGCGCCGCCCAAGAGGAGTGGAAAGAAATTTCTATGGCCGGTGAGAGGGAGAGTAATTCTAGGTTTTGGTCCGAGGAAAGGAGGGTATCATAACGATGGTATTAATATTTCCGCTAGGGCTGGAACACCGGTAATGGCAGCAGAAAATGGTGTGGTTGCATATGTGGGAAATCAACTTCCGGGTTTTGGTAATTTAATTCTGATTAAGCATTCCGGCGGCTGGATGTCAGCTTATGCTCATGGGTCAGTTGTGGTCGTTCGGAGAGGTGGATATGTTAAGCGGGGACAGATTATCGCCAAGGTCGGTAGTACCGGGAATGTAAATAAGCCACAATTGCATTTTGAACTAAGAAAAGGAGATAGGGCAGTGGACCCCAGACCTTATCTTGTACGTTTCGCTAGCTTTCGGGATTTTGAAAGGTTTGCTTACCTAAACGACCTGCAAGATCTTGAATGAATTGCCAAGCGACCCTGCCAGATCTAGAACCACGCGTGGCGGACCATTCGATTGCCTGTCTAAAAAGTTCTTCTTTATCAAGATTTAAATTGAAGGCGTCTGCATACCCCAGAATAATTTCAAGGTATGTTTCTTGGCTGCAATTATGAAACCCCAGCCACAATCCAAATCGATCGGATAAAGAAACTTTTTCATCAACAGTTTCGCCCGGGTTTATTGCTGACGACTGTTCATTTTCAATTAGTTCACGTGGCATTAGATGTCTTCGGTTTGATGTAGCATAAAACAATACGTTTATTGGTCTACCTTCTATTCCGCCCTCTAGGACGGATTTTAAAGATTTATATGTTTCATTATGTCCGTCAAAAGAAAGATCATCACAAAATAAAATAAATTGAAATTTTTTCTGCTCTTTCAGTATCTGAAGTAATTCTCCCAAAGTTGCGATATCTTCTCTTTGGATCTCGATTAAAATTAAATTTTTACTTTTTTCAGAAACTGCCCAATGAACTGATTTGACTAAAGAGCTTTTTCCTGTTCCTCGTGACCCCCAAAGTAGTGCGTTATTTGCCGGTAATCCTTGCGAAAAACGTTTTGTATTATCCAGAAGGATATCTCGGACTTGCTCTATGCCTCTCAATAACTCAATTGGAATTCTATTTATATCTTTTACCGGCGAAAGTAGAGCTTGATCTGCCTTCCACACAAATGCATTCTCATTTTCAAAAGTTGGAGTTTTGAGTTTTGGCGGTTGGAATTTCTCTAGAATTTCTGCTATCCGCTGCAATATGGCAATGAATTCTGGATTTTTCATTTAAGACTTCATTATTTATTAAACGAAAATGTGAGAGTATCATATCAAAGCACTGGTTTAAACCTGTTTGAAATTATTAAATTGGTGGGCTTATACAACTAATTTGCAAGATTCAAGAACCTCTGTATAGTCCGGCAGCGCTCGATAAAATAAAAAGGAGATTTAGAGATGATTATTTCACCAGCCTTTGCGCAAAGTGGCGGTGGAGGTATGGGCGGTTTAGAGTCGCTCTTACCGTTGGTCCTTATTTTTGTTGTTTTTTATTTTTTGTTAATTCGACCACAACAAAAAAAGCAAAAGCAGCATAGACAAATGCTAGAAGCTCTGCGACGCGGGGACAGGGTTGTAACTGCGGGTGGAATTATTGGCACAATAACGAAAGCCAGTGAAACTGAACTAACAGTCGAAATTACTGATGGTGTTAAAGTAAAGGTCATGAGAGGCTTAATTAGTGATGTTTTGGCAAAAACAGAATCTAGAGATACAGAAGATGATAAGGACGAAGATAAAGAATCAAAAAAAATAAATAATAGGCAATGAAAAGCTCCACAAAGTGAGCTTAGTAAATATAAAATACTCAGGGAATCTTAATGGTCCAGATTAGTAAGTGGAAAATAATTTTTGTTTTTCTAGTTTGTGCGCTGGGAGTTGTACTTGCAGCTCCGAATGCGTTCTCGCCTGAAAAATTAATAAACATTCCATCTTGGCTTCCTAAAAAACAAATGAATCTAGGACTCGACTTGAGAGGTGGAGCACATCTCTTGATCGAAGCAAAGGTAGAAGAGGCATTAAAAGAAGGTTTGGAGAACTTACAACAAGGCGTAAGAAGTGCTCTGCGTAAGCCTCCTAACATCGGTTATAGAAATCTTGGTTTGATAAGAAACGGAGTTACAGTAAATATTTTAAATGAGAAAGATATTCCGGACGCTAAAGAAAGGCTCAAGGGTGTCGGAAATCAAATGGTTCTTGAAAAGGATGGAAATAATTTCAGATTAAAATATTCTGAGGAGCAGTTGAGGGAAAGGCGTTCCAATATTCTTGAGCAGGCCATCACAATATTAAATATAAGAGTGAACGAACTTGGTCTTACTGAGCCAAGTATCCAAAGGCAAGGGGTTGATAGAATATTAGTTCAGGCGCCAGGAGCCGATCCCGAAAAATTAAAAAAGATCATCGGCAAAACAGCTAAAATGACATTTCACCTAGTAGATCCAGAAATTTCTACTTTTAATCCCCGGCATCGGGTTCGACCCGGTACAATGTTGTTAAAAAGTGTTGACGAGAAAGATCCCTCTGGGCGTCCAGTATATTATTTAGTCAAGAAACGCATTGAAGTTAGTGGTGAAAATCTTGTTGATTCTCAGCCAACAGTAGAGCAGGGACGTCCGGTGGTGAGTTTCAGGTTTGATCCTATCGGGGCTAGGCGATTTGGAAATACAACCAAAAGAAACGTTGATAAACCATTCGCAATTGTTCTTGATAACGAGGTCATAAGTGCACCGGTGATTAGAGAACCTATACTTGGTGGGAATGGAATTATTAGTGGAAATTTTACTACTGAATCTGCGCAAGAACTCGCGCTATTATTGCGTAGTGGAGCCTTACCTGTACCCCTTACAATTATAGAAGAGCGCTCTGTAGGCCCTAGTTTAGGAGCAGACTCAATACGGGCTGGTAAAGCGGCCAGTATATTTGGATTAATTGCGGTTGCTGTATTTATGATACTGGCCTACGGAGGGTTTGGCGCAATGGCTGTTTTTGCACTTAGCCTTAATTTAATTCTGATAGCCGCGGCACTCTCATTGTTGCAAGCGACGCTTACTCTTCCCGGTATTGCTGGTATCGTTTTGACGATTGGTATGGCTGTAGATGCTAACGTTCTGGTATTTGAACGAATAAGAGAAGAACAAAGGGCGGGGAGGACGCCAATATCGGCAATAGATGCTGGGTATTCAAGAGCTCTCACCACTATTATTGATGCCAATCTTACTACTTTTATTGCGGCTTTATTGTTATATATGTTTGGCTCTGGTCCTGTTAAGGGATTTGCGGTTACCCTTGCCATCGGTCTTTGTACTTCAATGTTTTCTGCCTTGATGGTAACCAGAATTATGGTAGTGACGTGGTTAAGGCGACGCCGTCCCCAAAAATTACCAATATAAAAATCGGTAAATAGTATGAAGTTAATTAATTTAATTCCAACCGGCACAAAAATTAACTTTTTGTTAGTTCGTAAACTAGCCATTTTTACATCCTTGTTTTTATGTATTGCGTCTGCAGTTCTCTTTCTGAGTAAAGGATTAAATTATGGAATTGATTTTCGAGGTGGAATTCTTTTGGAAATAAGAACCGCTGATAAGGCAAATCTGGCAACCTTGAGATCTAACCTTGGGTCACTTGGGCTAGGCGAAGTGGAACTCCAGAGATTCGGTAATGACAGGGATGTTTTAATTCGGATCGAGCGACAACCGGGCGGAGCCAACGGCCAGAAAAATGCCGTCGAAAAGGTTAAAAATACTCTCAGTTCCACAATAGATTACAGAAGAACTGAGTTTGTCGGGCCAAAGGTGTCGGGTGAACTAATAGAGGCCGGCGTAACAGCGGTGCTATTAGCTTTGTTTGCTATGTTGATATATATTTGGTTTAGGTTTGAATGGCAGTTTGGTATTGGGGCCGTGGCGGCTCTTGTTCATGATGTTCTTTTAACAATAGGTGTATTTTCTTTACTGGGCCTAGAGTTCAATTTGTCAACCGTTGCGGCCATACTTACAATTGCAGGTTATTCAATCAACGATACAGTTGTTGTTTATGATAGGGTTCGAGAGAATCTTCGAAAGTACAAGGTTAGACCTTTAGAAGACGTTCTTAATATGAGCCTTAATGATACTTTATCGCGTACTTTATTAACGTCTATTACAACCTTAATTGCACTTTTAATCTTATATTTTTATGGTGGCGAGGTCATCAAAGGTTTTAGTTTTGCGATGATTTGGGGTGTCCTAGTGGGAACCTATTCTTCGATATATGTGGCTACACCGCTGCTGATACATATGGATTTACGAGCATCCGCTGTTGCGTTACCTGAAAAAGACGATGACGCTACGGCAGCACCCTAACTTTTGCGAAATGGATCTTTCGTCTTCAATTGTCTTCAATAAAAACAAAATAGAAAGTTATGGTGATCGTAGGTTTAAGATCAATGGTAAATCTTTTTCTGGTTCTGTAATTGTTTCTGATAAAGCAACGGTTAACTGGAGTGTATCTTCTATTAATGAAATTAAACTGCAAGACTTTAACGATATCATTTCCAACTATGATAATCTACGAACCCTACTTATTGGCACCGGCAAATATAATCAGTTTCCAGATCGCGAATTAATTAAAAATATAAGCGAGATAAATTTAGGGTTGGAATTTATGGATACAGGTTCAGCATGCAGAACATTTAATGTACTAATCGAAGAAAATAGAGACGTTGTAGCGGCTTTAATTGCGTTTTAATTAAAAAAAAGGAGGGCTTAAGCCCTCCTTCATAACTATAGACAGTTTTTTACCAAATATTTTGAGCTGCTACCATGCAGTAGAGCATTGGTATGGACAGCATTGTATTTGTTCTTGAAAATAACATAGCTGTTCGACCAGCGGCAGCTTTTGCAGGAGCTTCAGCTTCCACAATTCCCAATGCAATTTTCTGATTTGGCCAAATTATGAACCAGACATTGTACCACATTATGGCTCCCAACCACATTCCAATTCCAATTGCTGATGCCTTGGCAGTGCCAGTAGATAATAAACCAATTGTTACTGCATCGAGTAAATAACCATTAAGCCAAGCTAGAATAAGACCAGTGACAATAGTAGACATGGCGCCCCATCGGAACCAAAACAAAGCCTCAGGAGCTATAACCTTGGTTACAGCTGGTTTTTGATCGTCTGGAATATTTGGCATATTAGGTATTTGTACAAAATTAAAATAGTACAATAGACCAATCCACATGACGCCCGAGAGTACATGCAACCAACGGAAGAAAAATGCCCACCAAGCTTGGTCATTTGAAAACCCTCCGTCATGCCACTGCATCATTATTAAAACAAAAATGACTGCTAATATAAAGCCAGCAATAATCGTATTATTTAAACTCGTTAAAATTTTTGCCATTTCCTCCACTCCCATTAAATAGAGATCTTAAGTATATCTGTTAATCTTATAACATAAGATATTTATTTATAACATTGTACTTGAATCGTCGAAACCCTTATGAAAATGAGTTAATTTTTTTAAAAGTTACAAGATTAAAAAAAATTACTTAATTGTTTTGATAACCTCGTTCGCTGCAATATTTCCAGATAAAATACTTCCTTCAATTGTCGCGGGTAAACCTGTGTTTGTCCAATCACCAGCGATAAATAAATTATCGATGAGTGTTTTGACCATCGGTCTACGGCCCACGGCAATGGGTGTTTGGGCGATAGTTGCTTTTTTCTCTTTTATCACCCGCCATGGAGGTGGATTTTTTTGATTTATTTTACATATATACTGAATTTCATCCCAAATCACTTGAACCAATTCTTTATTAGGCATGTTAACGACTGATTTTGCTGAACTAATAGTTACCGATAGGAGTTTATCCCGAATAAAAATCCATTGAGATTTGGATCCAATCAACCCAAGAAATAAATTGTTGCCAGGTAATGTAATATTTTTATTTATCCGAAAATGAACATTTACAATTGGTAAGGTTTGAAGCTCTAAATTTAATTCGGGCAATAATTCACTGCAAGTATCTGGTGGAACCGCTAAAACCACGGAGTCATTGGGTTGTATCGAAAAAAATTTATCTGGAAATTTAAGTGCTTTGACTTTTTTATTTTCATACAGGATTTTTTTAATCCTCGTCTGAAAGAGGATCTTGGTGCCGCTCTTTTGAAGATATTGTAATGTTGGATCTATAAGGGTTGGAGATAAACCGTTTTCAAATATCATCGGTCTGCAAGCTTTTTCTCCTTTAAACAGCGTCTTTTTTAAAAACTTCCAAAGTAAAAGAGCAGATGCGTCGGCTGCGGAAGTATTCAAAGCTGCCTTGCTAAGGGGGTCCAATAAAATAGGGTATAAGGGATGATTTTCACAGAAAATATCTCTAACTGTTTCATTCCTTCCGGCGAGCCCTAATTTTATTAACAGGATAAATTCTTTTAATTTAATTTTGGGCATATCAGAACTTTTATTCTTCAACCAACTGGTTGAAAGAAATTTAGGAGGCGTAACTTCCCAATAATTGTTATCCTTTATATTTAAAAATGGAAATTTTGCTGGTCTAATTTCGGTAATTAAATGCCGAGATCCTATTTGGTTTAAATAAGACAATGTCGCGGAATTTCCTCCTAATAAGATATGACTACCATTGTCTATCAATAAATCTAATTCGGTATCAAAGTATGAACGGCAACGGCCTCCTGCCTGTGGGGAGGCTTCATAAATTACAACCTTTTTATCCGCATTTTGACATTTTAATGCACAAGATAACCCAGCTAATCCTCCGCCTATAATGTGAACAGTAGTCATTAGTTGTTATACATTTTAAATAAAAGACCTCTAATAATACATTGAATATATTGAAATTTATTTAACTTAATGTATTCCGCTAACGGGTCACGATATCTAAGTTTAGTCGATAATGTTTTTGCTATTATAATAATGATTGCGGTTTCTAGTCGGAGACCACGGGCAGAGATCAAATTAGGAGCTTTATTGGAAATAAGGATTAGTTCGTCAACCTTATCTAGAAGGAAATTAAATACATTTCTTAATTTATTAGAAGTTCTTTCTTTTGATAGGTCTTCTATTCGTGCACCCTTATCCTTAAAGATCGTTTCTGGAATATAAACCCTGTCTAATTCTAAATAATCCTTTTTACAATCCTGCAAGTGGTTAAGGATTTGTAATGCGATACAAAGGGCATCTATGAATTTTTTTGTACTTTCATCGCAATTATGAAGGTCTATTAAATAACGCCCTACAGGAGCAGCTGAGAAACGGCAATAATTGAGAAGCTCAGACCAATTTCGATACCGTGATTTTTTTACATCCATGGTGAATGCTTGTACTAGATGTCGCGCATGTTCGGTGCTTACGCCTGTTTCCTTTGAACTTATAAAGTGTTCGACAGCGTATTTGTTATGATCTCCAATATCGACTTTTTCTAGAAGGGCTTTATCTACTTCTTTTAATTGATTGAGTTTTTCTTCAGGGTTTATATTAGAACTATCTGCAATGTCATCTGCATACCTAGCAAAGAGATAAAACGTATTTATATGTCTCCTTAACGATGTTGCGATTAACCAGCTGGCAACGGGAAAGTTTTCATCCTGTTTTGTTTTCACGATTTTTTCCGAACTAATTTTCTTATTCAAGTATAAAATAATTTCAAAAACGATCTAAGAAATATAAAATTAGAATAGATTTTAGGTATTAGAAAGGATCTTTAATTTTTTGATACAGATTTCTTCTAAGTCTGATCCCATTAATTTGATTAAAGAAGCACAAGAATACTGTGTTGCTCAGGTCAAAACTTTTGATCCGGATCTATACTTAATCACACTCGCAGCCCCAAAAAATACTCAGGGGGCGCTAATTGTGCTATTTGCTTTTAATGTAGAAATAGAAAGGATACCCAATACAGTTTCTGAAGAAACTTTAGGGCGTATTAAACTCCAATGGTGGAGAGAGGGATTGGAAAGTGTTTTTAACGGAAAACCAAGAAAACATATGGTCCTAATAGCGCTAAAAAGTATATTAGATGAATTTCCAATTTGTCATTCAACATTAGAGGAAATCATTGATGCCCGAGAACATGCGCTTGAAAAAGCGCAGTTAAAAAGTTTTCATCAACTATATAACCATGGAAAGCGGACAGGAGGAAATTTATTTAAATTAACCGCGGGTATTATAAAATGTGACGCGCAAATTGGACTAGAGTTAGGAACTAGTTTTGCTCTTGTTCAGTTAATGAAGAGTATAAAATTGGACAAATTAAAGGGACGTTGTTACCTGCCTTCAATACAGTTAAATGAAATAGAATCGGCAAAGGCAGTTAATGTATATAAGACAACGTTAAACGAGATATTAAAGTGTTTACCCAGAATTCCTTCTGACTGTAGTTCGTTTAGCAAAATATGCTACTGGATAGTTTCTTATGATTTAAAGTCCCTAAATCAAAAACAATCAATTTTTTACGAGGATCACGAAAGGCATTTGGGTTGGCGGAAATGCCTTATAGCAATGAGGATTTTTGTTTTACGTTAGTTTTGACGTCGAGTTGACCCATTCATTGATATTTGACAGGGCACGTTTTGTTTGAGCGGGTTTCCGTTCTTTTTTGGTTACCTTTTGTGGAAGTGGCGGAAATAAACCAAAATTAATATTCATGGGCTGAAATGTTTGTTCAAAAGCTCCGCTGGTTATATGAAAAAGTAGTGATCCCATTGCAGTACCTTTTGGAGGAAGGACGATCTTTTGGCCCTTCATCTCTGAGGCAGCGAACCGGCCTGCTAGCAAACCAATAGCGGCACTCTCAACATAGCCTTCGCAACCCGTTATCTGCCCAGCAAACCTAATTTGTTTGCAATTATTAAAACGTAGAGTCTCATCAAGAAGTCGTGGTGAATTGATAAATGTATTTCTGTGCAGACCTCCTAGCCTTTCGAAGGTTGCATTTTCAAGACCAGGAATATTTCTAAAGATTCTAATTTGGTCCTTATGTTTAAGTTTAGTCTGAAAACCAACTAGATTAAATAGAGTGGCCAATTTGTTATCTTGTCTAAGCTGAACGATTGCGTATGGTTTTACATTTGGATTATGAGGGTTGGTAAGTCCTACAGGCTTCATGGGCCCGTAACGAAGAGTTTGTGGTCCTCGAAAAGCCATTACTTCTATGGGCAGGCAACCCTCAAAATATGGCGTATCACGTTCCCATGTTTTAAAATCGACGGTCTCAGCTTCCAGTAATTCCTCTATGAATTTTTCATATTGTTCGACATTGAGAGGGCAGTTTATATAATCAAAACCCGCTCCCTTATCATAACGTGACTGAAACCATGCCTTTTCCATATTGATACTTTCACGATTAACTATTGGCGCAATAGCATCAAAGAATGATAACGAATCTACTTCTGCTGTCTTTTGAATAGATTGAGCCAAAGGTTCTGATGTTAAGGGTCCCGTGGCTACGATTGTTAATCCCCACGATTGTGGAGGAAGTGATGTTAATTCCTCGCGGATTATTGTCACAAGTGCATGCTTTTCAAGCGAATCTTGAACTCTCTGTGAAAATTGATCTCTATCAACTGCCAGAGCTCCGCCAGCGGGCACACGGTTTAAGTCGGCTGACTCAAGGATTAATGAACCAGCGCGACGCATTTCTTCATGAAGGAGGCCGATTGCACTTTTTTCAGCATCATCCGAACGAAAAGAATTAGAGCATACCAATTCAGCGAACCGATCGGTTTGGTGTGCCTTTGTGTTTTTGACCGGACGCATTTCATGAATTATTACGGGGATATTACAGTTCACTAGTTGCCAAGCAGCTTCAGAGCCAGCTAGCCCGCCACCAATTACATGAACTGGGTTATTTAACATATCATCAAATCTACAAGTTAATTTGGTTTTAGTTTTTTAGTGATAATTGCAGCCCAAGTGTGGTGCCAAGTAATTACCGGTGAAACTATGTTTAACCTTGATAACATCCTCTGGTAAACCGCAAGTTAGAAGATTTCCACCTTTATCTCCACCTTCTGGTCCAAGGTCAATGATCCAATCCGCGGTTTTAATTACTTCGAGGTTATGTTCAATCACTATTACAGTATTACCACGGTCAACAAGAGAATGAAGAACCTCTAAAAGGTTTTTTACATCTTCAAAATGGAGGCCTGTTGTTGGTTCGTCCAAAATATATAATGTTTTTCCGGTAGATCGACGGGCTAGTTCTTTCGAAAGCTTGACCCTTTGCGCCTCGCCTCCAGATAGTGTTGTCGCTTGTTGGCCAATTTGGATGTATCCTAGGCCCACCTGTTTGAGCATTTCAAGTTTATCACGGATTGATGGTACAGCCTTAAATAATTCGGCTCCTTCATCAACAGTTAGGTTAAGAACGTCAGATATGGAATGGTTTTTAAATAATATTTCCAGAGTTTCTCTATTATATCTGCTGCCTTTACATATATCACATTGGACGTAGACATCCGGAAGAAAATGCATTTCTATCTTAATAACTCCATCCCCTTGGCAGGCTTCACACCTCCCGCCCTTAACATTAAAAGAAAAACGTCCCGGTTTATAACCGCGCGCACGAGCCTCAGGTAACCCTGCAAACCATTCACGAATGGGTGTGAAAGTTCCCGTATATGTCGCCGGATTAGAGCGCGGCGTTCGTCCAATAGGGGATTGATTAATTTCTACAATTTTATCAATAAATTCCAATCCATGTATTTCTTGATATTTCCCGGGTAATATGCGTGATCCGTGTAACTTTCTGGAAATTGCTCGGTATAGTGTATCTATAACTAGTGTGGATTTACCGCTGCCTGACACTCCTGTTACTGTAGTAAAGGTCCCTAAGGGAATTTCTACATCAATATTTTTTAGGTTGTTGGCGGAGGCGCCCCTTACTAGAATTTTTTGACCAGATTTTGGCTTGCGCCGTAATTCTGGCAGGGCAATATATTTGGAACCACTCAAATATTGAGCCGTTAAACCTATTTTCGAACTTAGGACTTTCCTTGGAGTCCCTTGAGCAACAATTTTACCACCATGTCGACCGGCTTTTGGACCCAAATCTACCAAATAGTCTGCTGACCTTATTGCCTCTTCATCATGTTCTACTACTAAAACAGTATTACCTAAATCGCGCAAACGTCTTAGCGTTTCCAACAGGCGGGCGTTATCTCTTTGGTGTAATCCAATAGAAGGTTCATCCAAGACATACAAAACACCAGTCAGGCCAGAACCAATCTGAGATGCTAGCCTTATACGTTGACTTTCTCCACCAGATAACGTGCCGGAAGAACGAGAAAGGCAAAGATATTCGAGTCCAACATCTGCAAGGAAAGTAAGTCTCTCATTGATTTCTTTTAAGATACGTTCAGAAATTTTTTCTTGTTTAGTATTTAGAAAGTTGGGTAAATCCGAGAACCACTTTTTTGCTTCTTTGATAGAATAGTCGGCGACTTCACTGATATTTAGACCATTAATTTTTATTGCCAAGGCTTCTTTTTTAAGGCGCATACCTCCACAGTTATTACAATCACTTTCGCTTTGAAAACGCTCCAAATTATCATGCAGGCGCGAATTTTCTGTTTGTTTATAACGCCTTTCAATGTTGGGTATAACGCCTTCAAATGGTTTTTCTATTGTGTATTCTTTTTCACCATCACTGTAGATTATTTTTACTGGATCTCCTCCGGAACCCAATAAAATTGCTTTCTGGTCCCTCTTTTTTAATTTATTAAAAGACGTATCCATGGAAAAATCATAATGCAAGGCCAGAGATTCAAGTGTCTGTAAGTAGTAATGTGACCCAGAATTAGACCAAGGTAGAATAGCACCCTCTTTTAAACTTTTATTATCATCTGGTACTATAAGCTCCGGATCAAAATACTTTGATTTACCTAATCCATCACAAGCTGGACACGCGCCGGACGGCGAATTGAAAGAAAATAGTCGTGGTTCTATTTCATCTATTGTAAATCCCGAAACTGGACAAGAAAACTTGGACGAGAAAATTATGCGGTCCTGACTATTAAAATTTTCAGTAATTGCAATTCCATCGGCAAGTTCCAATGCTGTCTCCAGTGAATCAGCCAGGCGATTGCCGAGATCGTCTCCGACAATCAAACGATCTACGACGACTTCTATATCATGTTTGTAGTTTTTTTTGAGAGTGGGGACCTCGTCTATTAAATAAAATTCGCCATCAACTTTAATTCGTTGGAAACCTTTTTTTTGAAGATCCTGGAATTCTCTCCGATATTCACCTTTTCGTCCCCTGACAATGGGTGCCAATAAATATATGCGTGTACCTTCCTCCATTTCCAGAATGCGGTCTACCATCTGGGATACTGTTTGGCTTTCTATTGGTAAGCCTGTTGTCGGGGAGTAAGGCACCCCGATTCTTGCAAAAAGAAGCCTCATATAATCATAAATTTCTGTGACCGTTCCGACTGTAGAACGTGGATTTTTCGACGTCGTTTTTTGTTCAATCGAAATTGAAGGAGATAGACCTTCAATAGTGTCAACATCTGGCTTTTGCATCATTTCCAGAAATTGTCGGGCATAAGCAGAAAGGCTTTCTACATACCTCCTTTGACCTTCCGCGTATATTGTATCGAAAGCCAGCGATGACTTACCTGAGCCCGATACTCCGGTTAATACCACAAGAGAATCTCTAGGGAGAGTGATATTGATATTTTTTAAATTATGTTCTCTTGCTCCGCGAACTACAATTTTGCCGCTCATTTTAAAAATATCCTACTGACCCTATTTATTATTCAATTAACATATTGGCTGCGTTTAGCTGTCTTCAAGCAGGATAAAGAAACAGATTCCTTGGTCATATTTTTCTGTACCACTATTCTTTATCATCATTTATTTTGAATAACCGGGTAGCATTGCGCCACAAAATATTCTCCCGTTCTTCAGAATTACAATTAGCGTCTTCAAGAATTTGCAGTCGCATTGCGTATAGAGGAGCGGGGTCCCTAACACAACTCCATGTCGCAGACCAATCTGATCCAAACATTATTCTTTCCGAGCCTAACAAATCTAGGGCCTGTCTTAAGTGTTCCCCATTCGTACCAACAATATCAAAGTAAACATTTTCATTCCGCATACCAACGGCCATGCAAGGCTCAAAATAGGTTATAAGACTCCTACCCATCTTGGTAAGAATGATAGGTACGTCCGGATACCTTGCCGCAACTTCATCTGCCCATACGGGGTGGCCGTAGAAAAGTCCACCAGGAAATTGTGACCAAGCCGTAGGGAATTGAATGGGTACTTTGTATTGGTTTACAGCATCCATCATTGGAACCAGGTCTTTTGCTATTTTCTCAGGATCCACTTCGGCGGTCATCGCTCGAATGAAGATTTCTCCTAGTCCGATCATTCCTAATTCTTCGATACAATAGGCAATTTGCTCGGGTGCGCTGTCGCGTATAGGCGCTGGATCTTCTAAATATTCATAAGCCGCTTCTTGGTCATGCCCAATTCTCATTAATCCAAACAGTCGTTCGGGGTATTTTTTTACTGATAATGCTACTTGGTCATTGGTTACTGATCCGGGCCGTGCCTGAACAAATGCTTTATCTATATTAAATTCGTCCATGTCAGCAATTAATTGATCCGAATTATCTATAGGGTCCTCGTTTAAGGTCCTGTCATAAATATCTGGGCATCGACTTCTGAAACTAACCAAATCTTTTGTAGACCTAATATGTTTCTTGGCATCCGACAAAGCTGGATAGGACCAAACATGGATGTGTGTATCAATTATCATGAAATTCCTCCGTTTAGATTACGATGCCACCATTTGGACTTAAAACTTGTCCGGTCACGTATTTGCTTGCTTCGGATGCAAAATATTCCACTGCGTGCGATATATCCGCTGGCTCTCCCTCATGCCCCAGGGGTATCGAACGTTTTCTCTCTGACCTGATCTTCTCTTTACCCGGCCTGTTTGTCATCGGTGTAGGAATAAAACCTGGGGCTACGGCGTTTACGAGAATATTCCAAGGTGCGAGTTCTTTAGCCCATGCCTTGGTTAAACCTATCAACGCTGCCTTTGCCCCGCAATAATGAGATCCTGAATCTGTTCCTGCCATACCGAATATCGATGCCGTGTTGATTATTCTACCAAACCTTTTAGCTTTCATTCCGGGGATGACCAAACGAGTGGCGACGTAAGCTCCTTTTATATTGACATCAAACATCTCTGATAAGATCTCGTCCGTTATTTCTTCTATAGTTCGTTGTTGGCTACTGATACCAGCGTTGTTTACCAGAACGTCAACGCTGCCAAAACTTTTCTCGATATCTACAAAATGATTTTGAAATTGTTTCGTTTCCCTAATATCACAAATCATAAGCTGATGAGTATGGCCAAGTTTATGAAGTTTTTGGGAGGTTCCATTTGCTCCCTCTTCATTTATATCTTGTATAATAACCTGTGCTCCCTGCTGGGCGAGATAAATTGCATGGTTGCGTCCCAAACCCGAGCCTGCTCCCGTTATCAAAACAACTTTATCTTTCATAGATGTCATAAAAATTCTCCCGGATGAACGTTCTTCATTTTAACAATTACAATAGGCTATCATCATGCCAGAAATTTTTAATGGAGACGAGTGATGCAATTAGCAATTCTGGACGATTATCAGGAAATTTCCCTTGACTACGCGGATTGGTCGCATATTTCCCAACAGGTCCAAATTAAGGTATTTTCTGATCATATTAGTGAAGAAAATGAAATAGTAAAAAGACTGCAAGATTTTTCAATCATATGCGTTATGCGCGAAC
>PBWY01000064.1 GCA_002727395.1 Rhodospirillales bacterium
TACTTCTTTCCAATCCTCATCTTTCATTCGAATTGCTAATCCATCACGAGTTAAACCCGCATTATTTACTAGGATATCTAAACCGCCCATTTTACTATGAGCCGCATTAATCAAATCTTCCGTGCTACTTTGATTTTTTAAGTCTGCAACCAACACGTGTGCATGTTTTCCTAATTCTAAGGCAAGTTTATTAAGAGCAACCTCATTACGTCCAGAAAGTGAAACTGTAGCCCCTCTTTCAATTAATGATTTTGCAATTGCAGCACCAATTCCTCCACTGGCACCGGTTACAAGCGCAGATCGACCTTTGAGTTCAAACATGACCTATCTCCAAATTAAGCTAAATAGAATTGAGAAAACTTTCTATACTCTCAGGGTCGCTTACCGATATAGCTGAAATCTCTTTATCTATCCTTTTCATTAAACCCGAGAGCACCCTACCAGAACCGATTTCTACAACTTTATCCACACCTTCTTTTTTCATTTCTAAAATGGATTCACGCCAGCGTACCATAGCTGTAACTTGTTTTTCCAAGTTACGACGAATTGTATCGGGCTCCTGAATTGCCCTAGCTGATACATTAGATACTAAGGGTAATAGCGGTGGTGAAATTGTAACTTTTTGGAGAGCATCGGCCATTACTGCGGCAGCTGGTGCCATCAAACTGCAATGAAAAGGAGCGCTTACTTGTAACGGAATAGCCCTCTTAATTCCAAAATCCGGCGCTAGTTGGACAGCACGATCTATTGCTCCAGTAGTACCCGATATAACAACTTGGTCAGGGGCATTATCATTTGCAGGGGAACACACCTCACCCTCAGAAGCCGCTTCGGCAAGTTCGGTAGCGGACTCTATATTTGCTCCAAGCAAAGCAGCCATGCCACCGTCACCTAAGGGAACGGCCTCTTGCATAGCCTTTCCGCGCTGTCGTAGAAGGAGCGCGGTATCAAAAAGAGAAAAACTCCCCGCTGCAGCCAATGCACTATACTCACCAAGAGAGTGGCCAGCAACAAAGGAAGCTTGCCTTGAAATTTCAAACCCTCCATCTTTTTCTAGCACACGCATGATTGCGATACTTACAGCCATTAGCGCAGGTTGGGCATTTTCAGTCATTGTCAGCAGCTCTTCTGGCCCTTCCAAAATTATTTTTCGAAGATTTTGGTTCAGAGCATCATCAACCTCCTCAAAGGTTTGCTTTGCTTCAGGGAATGCCTCAGAAAGGGCAGCACCCATTCCTATGGCCTGTGAACCTTGCCCGGGAAACAGTAACGCAATGGACATAAATCTTATCTCCTTTAATAGGCTTAAAAATTATAGCAAGTGATAGCTGAGTGTCCTGAACTGTCAAGTTCATCAAGGTAATTTGATATACTTGCGTATAAGCTATATTCGTGTATATATGCGCGCCCTAGAGTGGCTTTTAGTCGGCTTTAGTTGGTTTAATTTATATTTCAAACCAGTTAAGTTTTATATATTTAGTTCGACTAAATTTTAATAAATGTACTTTGATGAGGAGTTTCGAACGTGCCTTACTATGAGAGCGTGTTCATTGCACGGCCAGATATTTCACCAGCACAGGTAGAATCGCTAGCTGAAAGTATGTCTAATATTGTCGTAGAAGGCGGCGGTAAAGTAGTTCAGACTGAGTATTGGGGTTTAAAAAGCTTAGCCTACCGAATCAAAAAAAATCGCCGCGGGCACTATGCAATGTTAGCTTTAGATGCTCCGTCCGATGCGGTAAAGGAATATGAGCGTAATATGCGATTAAACGAAGATGTGCTGCGTCTTATGACAATCAGGGTGGATGAGTTAAGTAACAACCCGTCAATCATGATGAAAAATAAACATTCACGAGATGAGCGAAGCTACCAAGAAAATAATGTCGAACATATCGCAAATGAGACAACTCAAGTAGAAACACCTGAAGAAAATGAAAATCCTGATACTACTGCAGATGAAAAAAATGCAGATGATGAAAATACGACAGGAGAACAAACATGAGGGGTAGTCGAAAACCATTTTTTAGGCGGCAAAAAAGTTGTCCTTTTTCATCACCTAATGCGCCAAAAATCGATTATAAAGATGTTAAGTTGCTCCAACGATTTATTTCCGAGCGTGGAAAGATCGTGCCTAGACGGATAACTGCCGTTTCATCAAAAAAGCAGCGGGAACTTGCCCGTGCTATTAAACGTGCTCGAAACCTCGCTTTACTTCCTTTTGTTGTCGAATAAAAATACCGGTACGCTGAAACATGAATAGGGGGTTCCTCATTACCCTCGCCGGTGGGCTAGCCTGTGGGTTACTGTTTCTTGCCATCCGAACAGGATCTCCCGGAGCCATTGCGTTGACTTACATATCCGCTATTCCACTATTGTTAGTTGGTCTATCAAAGGGATTAATCCCGGTTTTAATCTCCTCTGCGATAGCGATTGGGTGTATTTTTTTTGGGCTACATTCAAAAGCCGTCGGGATATTTTTGGTAATAGCAGTAATACCTACGATTATCGTCGTCCGTCAGGCTTTATTTTCTCGTCAAGGGATCATGCCAAGTGAGATAGAATGGTATCCAATTGGTTTGATATTAAGTTGGTTAACAGGGTGCGGACTTTTAATTCTTGGTATAATATCCATTGCAGTTTTAGGAGAAGCCGAAGGGTTGTCGGGCGCATCAAAACGATTACTGCAAAACGTTTTTTCTCAAGTGCCCGCCAGCAGTCCACAAGCCACAATTTTAATTCAGGTGATGGCAAAATATCTTACCGGAATGCTTCTATCGGTATGGCTATTAATTACCATAATAAATGCAACTCTTGCGCAAAATCTCCTCTGTCGATTTGGTTATGCCATCCGGCCTCGACCAGCTTATTCTAACTTCAACCTACCCGGATGGATGAGTATAGCCTTGGCTATTTCTATATTGTCGTCCTTGATACCAGGACTTTTAGGTGATGTTGGGCGTAATGCCGCTCCATTATTATCAACACCCTTTTTTCTTTTGGGTCTAGCGGTTATACACAATCTATCACACCGAGTCGCATTGCGTGGCGCAGTGCTTGCGGGAGTATATATACTACTTATAATTGTTGGTTGGTTGTCAGCCATTGTTGTTTTATTGGGTGTTCTGGAACAATGGGTATCGTTAAGAAAACGTTACACCATACCGGGCGGAAATCAGGAGAATAGGTAATGGAAGTAATTCTACTAGAAAGAATTGAAAAATTAGGCCAAATGGGTGACGTAGTAAAAGTACGTCCTGGCTTTGCAAGGAATTATCTCCTACCACAAAAAAAGGCCTTAAGGGCAACGAGCGAAAATAGGGAATTTTTTGAAGCTCAGAGAGCTCAACTTGAAACTACAAACCTTGAGCACAAACAAGAAGCAGATGCTGTTTCCAAGAAAATGAATGGTCTTACCGTCACCATAGTTCGTCAAGCGAGTGACAATGATCAATTGTACGGTTCAGTTACCGTTCGCAATATTGCCCAAGCAATTACCGAGGCTGGATATACGATTGACAGCAAACAGGTGCAAATGGCCCGCCCTATAAAAACAATAGGTATGCATGAGATAATTGTAAGACTGCACCCGGAAGTCAGCGTAGAAGTCACTGCTAATGTCGCGCGTTCAGAAGAGGAGGCAATTACTCAAATTGAGGAATTAACCCCTGAAGACGTCGCAAGTGATAAATCAACTCAGGAAAATGTCACACAAGACGATGTTGCTGAGAAAAAGGATACTTCTATAGGCTTAGAATAAGAAAATTCTATAGCTATCTCCGCAAAGTTTCTTTCAAACGGACTATTTTCATACTTGCTAAGCTGCTCTATAAAAAGCCATCTATTAAGTTTGAAAAAGGCATCAGAGATGGCTAGAAAACCGTCCAAGTCAGTTGACCCAATTAAAACGGCTGCGGCCCGTATTAGACGGGCCATGAAAACCAGAAAACCCTGCAGGCCAGTCCGTGATCTGTTAAAAAAGGGGGATCTCCAATCTGCTTACAATATCCAGCAGTTAAATACCGAATTATGGATAAAAGAAGACCGTCGCCCGGTAGGACGAAAAATTGGTCTTACAGCAAAATCTGTTCAAGCTCAACTTGGTGTTAATCAGCCAGATTTTGGTATTTTGTTTGCAGATATGGAAATTGTTGACGGACAAGAAATAAACTCCGACCAGTTAATGCAACCAAAGGTAGAGGGCGAAATTGCATTAGTACTGGATGCTGATTTAGTAAATGAACAACTCACTCTTACAGATTTGATTAACTCAATTGCTTATGCCCTACCTGCTATTGAGGTTGTGGGTAGTCGAATAGCAAATTGGGATATTACAATCCTTGATACGATAGCGGATAACGCCTCGTCCGGATTGTATGTACTTGGAACAAAACCAACCGGACTTCATGAAATTGATTTGAGGATGTGCGGCATGGTTATGGAGAATAATGGTGAACAGGTGTCAATCGGAGCTGGCGCTGCCTGCTTAGGGAACCCTCTTAATGCCGCCCTTTGGCTTGCACGTAAAATGGTAGAGGTGGACATGCCTCTGTTAGCAGGAGATACCATAATGACTGGCGCTCTAGGTCCAATGGCCCCAGTCCAACCTGGTAATGTAATAGAGGTAAGAATTTCTGACCTTGGTTCCGTTAGAGCAGTTTTTGGCGAATAAAGGATATGCCTCTATGAATACGAAAGTAGCCATTATCGGTTCGGGGAATATTGGGACCGACCTTATGATTAAAATAATTCGGACGTCAACGATTTTAGACATGGCGGTCCTAGTCGGAATAGACCCAAATTCAGATGGTCTCGCTCGTGCAAAAACATTTGGTATAGAAATTACCGATAAAGGTATCGATGGGCTGGTCAATATGGATGTTTTTAAAGATATCGAAATACTTTTCGATGCAACATCCGCCAAAGCCCACGCATACCATGACGTTATTGCCCGAAAACACGGAAAACAAATCATTGATATGACCCCAGCAGCAATTGGTCCTTATGTAGTGCCGGTTGTAAATATCGATGAACATTTAAATTCTCCAAATATCAACATGGTATCTTGTGGCGGACAAGCTACAATCCCGATGGTCGAAGCAGTAAGAAAAATAGCCAAAGTTCATTATGCAGAAATTGTTGCATCAATAGCTAGTAAATCAGCAGGTCCGGGCACACGGGCTAACATTGATGAATTTACTGTAACTACGGCTACAGGTTTAGAAAAAGTTGGTGGTGCAGATCGCGGTAAAGCGATAATTGTACTGAATCCAGCAGATCCACCGGTCATGATGAGAAATACCGTTTACACTCTCAGTGAGAATGCCGATAAGACCGAAATTGCCGCATCTGTGGCCGCCCAAGTTAATGAGGTACAGAGTTACGTTCCTGGTTATCGGTTAAAGCAGGAAGTACAGTTTGAACGTATAGGTGACAATACGCCGCTTAAAATTCCGGGTCTTGGTGAATTTGTGGGATTAAAAACTTCAATATTTTTGGAAATTGAAGGTGCCGCACATTATCTACCCAATTACGCAGGTAATCTGGACATCATGACATCAGCGGCACAAAAAACTGCAGAAAGATTAGTCCAACTTAAAAGGGCAACGTGAACATGAATATAAACCCTAATCGAGAAATATATGTGCAAGATACTACCCTTCGTGACGGAATGCATGCCATAAAGCATGCA
>PBWY01000065.1 GCA_002727395.1 Rhodospirillales bacterium
AGGATGCCATCCTTTATTCGGACAAGGACAATTACGCCAAGATATGCATCATACCAGCTGTCAACTAGCAAAGCTTTTAGAGGTGCTTCTTGATCACCTTCCGGTGGTGGCAAACATTGAACTATAGTCTCCAGCACCTCATTTACGCCCACACCAGTCTTAGCAGAAATTTCAACCGACTCTGATGTATCAAGGCCTATTACCTCCTCAACCTGTTTTCGAACTCGGTCAGGTTCCGCTGCGGGAAGATCAACCTTGTTTAAGACAGGAATTATTTCATGATCTGACTCAAGAGCTAGATATACATTTGCCAATGTTTGGGCCTCGACACCCTGACTAGCATCGACAACTAAAAGGGAACCCTCACATGCCGCCAATGAGCGGCTAACTTCATAGGTGAAATCAACGTGACCAGGCGTATCCATAAGATTTAACTGATAAGTCGCACCATCTTTTGCCTTATATTTTAACCGCACTGTTTGTGCCTTGATAGTAATTCCTCTCTCACGTTCAATATCCATGGTGTCAAGCATTTGTTCTTTCAATTCCCGTTCGGAAACACCACCGCAAAGTTGTATAAGTCTATCAGCGAGCGTTGATTTACCGTGGTCGATATGTGCAACTATTGAAAAATTGCGAATATGGGAAAGTTTAGACATTCAAATACTCTATTTTTACCCGTGGACCTTAATAGCTAGTCAAGGGCTAGGCACACCTAGCTTAATCAGAAAATCTTAAAAGACATTAACAAAATAAGAATAAAACTGTAGATCAATTTATAATTTCTGGTAGAGCCTTTAAATTTTTTAACTCCGGAGAATTCCACCTGTTTGATTTGCAACGCTGGCTAGTATCTTGTCAGATATCATCTCAATTTCCTTTTCGGTCATTGTCGCTTCGGTGGGCTGCAGGGTAACCTTAACCGCAATTGACTTTTTACCCTTACCGACATCTTCACTATACACATCAAACAATTCCACATTAGAAATTATTTCCTTATCAACTAATCGTACAGCACGAAGAACTCTCTCCGCATCAGTATTCTGGTCCACAAGAAAAGCAAAATTACGATTGACAGGTTGAAACTGTGATAGAGTAAGCAGTTCCTTGTCCTTCATGCTTTTTGATCTTTTGGATGGTACCCTTTCGATAAAAACTTCGAATATCGCAACGGGCCCTTCCACACCCATTACCGACAATAAACGCGGATGCAATTCACCAAATTGCCCTAGCACATGGCTCCCGAGGCATATACTGCCGGATCGACCAGGGTGATACCATTCAGGTATATTTCTTGTAACCTTTAATTTATCTGTGGGAGCTTCGCCAGCAGATAAAGCTGCTAAAACATCTGCCTTAACATGAAAAATATCAATAGGTTCCGTTTTAGCTATCCAACTTGATGAATTAGTATTTCCGGAACGAAGTCCTCCCGCTACTGTTGTTTGTCCCTCTGGTGAATCATCAGTATATCTAGGCCCTACCTCAAACAAATTTACATCTTCCAAACCTCGTGCTTGATTACGCGATAACGCTAAAATTAGATTAGGCAAAATTGAAGGTCTCATCATATCTAGGTCGGCACTAATTGGGTTAGCAATGCGCAACTCATCAGGACTTTCACCAAAATGAGATGCGTTCTCAGAGTCAAGGAAGGAATATGTAACAGCCTCCACTAAACCGCGGGCAGCTAAGACTCGTCTAACATTCTCGATGCGTTGTTGTTCAAAACTACGTGCGGGAGCGGGAACCACGGCGTTATTTGGTAAAGGCAAAGCTGGAATATCATCATAGCCTTGGATACGCATTACTTCCTCGACTAAATCTGCTTCGCCTTCTATATCAGGGCGCCAAGGAGGAATCTTACACTTGATCTCTTGACCTGAGAGTTCAGCTTCGAAGCCTAGTGCGGATAAAATTTTCTCCTGCTTCTGCGCAGACAAATCGATACCGCCTAAGGATTGAACACGCGAAGTCCTAAGCTCTTGTTGTCGCTTCCATTTAGGTTCTTCCCCGGCAACTGTTAAACTAGAGGCTTCTCCACCGCACAACTTTAGAATCATACTGCTAGCAATTTCCGTTCCCCACTCTAAAGAAGTAGGGTCAATACCTCTTTCAAAGCGATAACGTGCATCAGAAAGAATTCCGAGTTTACGGCCAGTTTCAGCAACACGAACAGGGTCGAATAATGCAACCTCCAGAAATACATCTTTTGTCTCTGCACTACATCCAGAGTCAGCTCCCCCCATCACCCCCCCAATGCCTTGCGGACCATTATCATCAGCGATAATTATCATCCCATCTTCAAGTTTATATTCCTTTTCATCTAAAGCCTTTAGGGTTTCGCCCTGTCGAGCAAATCTCATGGTGAGGTTTCCGCTGATTTTATCAACGTCAAAAACATGTAATGGTCGCCCTAGTGCAAATGTTGACCAGTTTGTGATATCAACCAAAGCTGAAATAGGTCGAAGACCAATGGACTTTAACCGGTTTTTAAGCCAACCCGGGCTTTCTCCATTTTTAATATTTCGAAACATTCTGCCTATAACGAATGGGCAAGCATTTTTACAATCTTTTGGAAAATCAATTTGCCATTTCACATTACTATCAAAACCACACTCTACTTTAGGTATTTCAAGTGGCCTAAGTTTTCCAAGCCCTGCTGCAGCAAGGTCGCGTGCAATCCCACGCACACTCGCGCAGTCTCCGCGATTGGGTGTTAGCGCAATTTCAATTATAACATCATCAAAGCCAGCCCATTTGGCCCAAGAATCTCCTACAGGTGCGGACTCGGACAGCTCTATTATTCCGTCATGATCATCTGATAGCCCCATCTCAAATTCGGAGCAGATCATACCGTTGGACACCTCACCCCGAATTTTAGATGATTTCAAAACAATATTAGACCCCGGAATTGTGGAGCCAATGGGAGCAAAAACGCCCTTCATGCCTTCTCGCACATTGGGCGCCCCACAGACCACCTGAACCTGATCTTTTCCTATTTCGAGAATACAAAGCTTCAAACGATCCGCATTTGGATGACCTACAACTTTTATAACTTCGCATATTAAAAAAGGTGCAAACTTTTCCGCTGCATTGTCGATGGACTCAACCTCTAGGCCAAGCATAGACAACCTATCTGCAATTTCTATAGCCGAGGCTTCGGTCTCAAGATATTCTTTTAGCCAAGAGAATGTGAACTTCACCTTGTTTAGACTCCCCGCGCTACCGAAGGAATATCGTGCGACAAAAACCCGTAATGTTGCAACCAACGCAGATCCGAATCAAAAAACGTTCTCAGATCAGGTATTCCGTATTTGAGCATCGCTGCGCGTTCAATTCCCAACCCAAAAGCGAAACCTTGATATAGGTTTGAATCTATACCACAAGCTGCCAAGACTTTTGGATGTACCATGCCGCAACCTAAAATTTCGAGCCAATCCTCCCCAGCCCCGATAGTCAAGCCACCCCCCTTTCTAGAGCAACCAATATCCATCTCTGCGGATGGCTCGGTGAAAGGAAAATAAGATGGACGAAACCGTGAAGGTAAATTACTAACCCCAAAAAAGGTCCGACAAAACTCTATAAGGCATCCCTTAAGGTGACCCATGTGAGTGGACTGATCTATTACCAAACCTTCTATTTGATGAAACATGGGCGAATGGGTTGCATCATAATCCGCGCGAAAAGTTCGTCCTGGGACAATAATTCGGATTGGAGGTTTTTTACTCAACATAGTGCGTATCTGAACTGGAGAAGTATGTGTTCGTAATACGAGACGGGAACCATCTTCTTTCTTTGGCAGGTAAAATGTATCATGCTCTTGTCGTGCCGGATGTTCTGGAGGGATATTGAGGGCAGTAAAATTATTAAAATCGGTTTCAATATGAGGTCCCTCTGCTACCTCAAATCCCATTTCACAGAAAATTGCCACCATCTCATCAATTGTTTGACTAATCGGATGAATTTTTCCCTCTTGCTCCGGTCTAACCGGCAAGGTCACATCAACTGTCTCTGATGCTAGCCTAAGATCTAGTGCTTGGGCATCGAGAAATTCCTTTCTAATAGCTATCGCATTGTTAATCTTTACTTTTGCCTCGTTAATGGCCTGCCCTAATGGTTTTCTCTCTTCCGCAGAGGCTTTACCCAATCCCTTTAACAAAGCGGTCAAACTCCCTTGCTTTCCCAATGCCGAAACCCGAATATCATCTAATGAATTAAGGTCTGCTGCACTTTCAATTTTCGAAAGCAAGGAATCCCGCAAATTATCAATATTTTTAGATGTCATCCGCCATTATCCATAACGTCAAATCAGTATGCACCATATACTGTTTCACTCGATATTAGTTTATAATAAACGCATGATAAAATTCATGTATCGAGTCTTTATTTGTTGAGCGCAGCCTGCGCCTGTTCACATATTGTTTTAAATGCTGCGGGTTCTTCAATCGCGAGTTTTGATAACACTTTCCTATCAAGTTCTATGTTAGCCCGGTTTAAACCACTGATAAGCTGGGAATAAGTAAGACCATTGAGCCTAGCACCCGCATTTATTCGCTGAATCCACAAGGCGCGAAAACTCCGTTTCCTATTACGCCGGTCGCGGTAGGCATATTGAAGACCCTTTTCAACTTTTTCCTTTGCTACCCGAAATGCGGTTCTGTTACGACCACGGTAGCCTTTTGCTTGAGATAGAACTTTTTTATGGCGGGCGTGTGCTGCGACGCCACTTCTTGCGCGTGACATATTTTTTCTCCGTCAGATTAGGCTATAGATAGGGCATGTACTGTCGAACGAGTTTGGCATCTTGCGGTGCCAACGTCGTTGTACCACGAGCCTTGCGTCGCATTTTATATGGTTTTTCTTCAAGGCAATGGCGTTTATACGCAAAATTGCGTTTAACCTTTCCTGTGCCTGTTCTGGAGAAGCGCTTTTTAGCACTTGATTTCGTTTTCATCTTGGGCATTTCAAAATCCTTTTATTAGGTGATTTCTAGCTTTGGCGACCTCGGCATGCCCATCATCCCTAGAAAATAAAGATAATAGCCGGACCACCTATTTTTTATGCTCAAACGCTTTAGCGTTATCGCAGGGCCGCGGTTTATAGCGGTACTTTTAAAATTTTGCAATACCCTAGAAATCAAAACCAATGTGCACCTATTCTCAAAAAAAAGAATAAAGCCTAACGGGGAACAAGTACCATCACCATTTGACGCCCTTCCATACGAGGATATTGCTCTATCTTAGCCAATGGTTCTAGGTCATCTTTTACTCTGTTCAATACGTTCATGCCCAAGTCTTGGTGAGCCATCTCCCGACCTCTAAAACGCAGCGTAACCTTAACTTTATCTCCATCGTCTAAAAACCTGTGCATGGCACGCATTTTTACATCGTAATCATGTGTATCAATGCCTGGCCTCATTTTTATCTCTTTTACGTCAATAGTTTTTTGTTTCTTTCGAGCCTCCGCCTTTCTTTTTTGATCCTCATATTTCAACTTGCCGTAATCAAGTATCTTACATACTGGGGGACTAGCATTGGAAGCCATCTCAACTAAATCAAGATCTAGATCTTCAGCCTTGGCCAAAGCTTCCTTTGTTGGAACAACACCTAGCACCTCACCGTCCGGCCCTATCAAACGGACCTCTGCCGCCTCAATTAGGTCATTTATTCGCCGCTCATCCTTTTGGGGTTGCGGCTGTTGTATTGGTCTTCTTGGGATGGGTTTTACTCCTTGTATAATTAATCCATTAAAGTTAAAAGCCTACCGCTTGTCGGCAGGGGATTCAGCCTCAGCCGAAAGTCTAGCAATAGCGTCCGCCAAGGCAAGGGTCTCTTGATTTTTTATACCTAGACGGCGGATTGTAACTGACTGGGTTTCATGCTCCTTAGCCCCGACAATAATTAAAATTGGAACCTTGCCTAAACTATGTTCTCGTACTTTGTAATTAATTTTCTCATTTCTTATATCTAGTTCGGCACGGAGACCTGCTTTAGATAGAGTTTTCAAAACCTCGCGTGCATATTCATCTGCCGCGTCAGTGATAGTGCAGATTACCGTCTGCACGGGTGCAAGCCAAAAAGGTAAGCGCCCAGCATAATTTTCAATTAAAATTCCGCAAAAACGTTCAATTGATCCAAATAAAGCCCTGTGTAACATTACAGGAACTTGCCGCTTGCCATCCTCGCCAATATAGTATGCACCAAATCTCTCGGGAAGGTTCATATCAACCTGTAAAGTTCCGCACTGCCAGTCGCGGCCGATTGCGTCGCGCAGAACAAATTCTAACTTGGGACCGTAAAAAGCACCCTCTCCAGGATTCAACGTATATGGGCGATCCATGTCATCAAGGGCACCCTTCAAAGCTGCTTCCAGCCTGTCCCAAATAGCATCACTACCAATCCGGTTTTCGGGACGATCGGAAAATTTTATCGCTACATCTTCGAATCCAAAATCGCGATATATATCCAAAATCAGTTCGACAACAATTCTACACTCTTCGTCGATTTGTTCTTCAGTACAAAAGATATGTGCGTCATCCTGCGTAAATTCTCTAACCCTCATGAGACCGTGAAGCGCGCCTGAAGGTTCGTATCTATTTACCTTTCCAAATTCCGCTATCCTCTTTGGAAGATCTTTGTAACTTGTAATTCCTTGACGAAACACCTGTATTCCCCCCGGACAGTTCATTGGTTTTAGCGCAAACACCCGATTATCCTCAGTTTGGGTAGTGTACATATGCTCACGGAATGTTTCCCAATGCCCAGAAGTTTCCCACAAACTGCGATCCATAACACCAGGGGTGCTAATTTCAGAATAACCAGCGTCTTCCTGCCGTTTTCGCATGTAATCGATCAATAATCTAAAGAGGGTCCACCCCTTGTGGTGCCAAAAGACAGCCCCGGGCGCCTCTTCCTGAAAATGGAATAAATCTAATTCCCTTCCAAGACGACGGTGATCACGCTTCTCTGCTTCATCTAATTGGAGCAGGTATGCTTCTAATTCTTTTTTATCTCGCCAAGCTGTCCCATAAACCCTTTGCAGCATATCGTTCCGTGAATCGCCTCTCCAATATGCCCCAGCTAGCTTGATAAGTTTAAAACCTTCGCCAATATGTCCTGTTGACGGTAAATGAGGACCACGGCATAAATCGAACCAGTCACCCTGCCGATAAATAGTTATATCTTCATCAACCGGTAGTTCACGAATTAGTTCTGCCTTATATTTTTCGCCCATATCAGAAAAGACCTTGATTGCCCGCTCACGGTCCCAAACCTCGCGAACAAATGGTTCGTCACAAGCTATAATTTCCCGCATACAACTTTCAATCATTTCAAGATCTTGTGGGGTAAAAGGCTCATCACGAGCAAAATCATAATAAAAGCCGGTTTCGATAGAAGGACCGATAGTTACCTGTGTTTTGGGATACAGTCTCTGCACTGCCTGCGCCATTACGTGGGCCGCGTCATGCCTTATTAAATCAAGCGCTAGGTCATCTTTTCGAGTAATAATACTAACGGCTGCATCAAAATTTATTTCTCTGCTCAAATCCCAAATAGTACCGTCCACCGAAACTGCAATCGCCGCCTTGGCAAGCCCCGGACCAATATCAGTTGCTAAATCTAACCCATTAACAGGGTGATCAAAAGTGCGCACACTGCCATCTGGCAAAGTCAGTGCCACATCTTTTCTTGATTTTTTAGGAGAATTCTGTACCTCCACACTATCTTTCGGATTACTCATTTGGAGCCAGTCATTTGGTAATAATCAAAACGTTTTCTAAAATTACGGTTAAAAATATTTTATACTAGATTACTTCATCAGCCGTTTAAACCAATCTTAATGCAGCGGCAACCGATTCTACAGAAAGTTCCGACAAATTTTCTTGCCGCAGCAAGCTAACGCCCTCACCTCTGGGTGCCGTCAATGCAGGATCTGATTCAGCTGAAAACAGTACAACCGTGCGACAACCAGTAGCCGCAACCATATGAATTGGCCCCGTATCATTGCCAACGGCAAAATCAGCCTCTCGTCCCAGTACAGCCAAATCACCTAACTTGGTTTTACCACAAAGATTAATTGCACCTGAGCACTTTGATTTAATTCTAATCCCCAGAAAGTTTTCTGAAACTGATCCTATTACAACAGGCTGAAAACCCTTTCCGATCGCTTTGCTAGCAATCTCTGCATAAAAATCAACCGGCCATCTTTTAGCTAAGCGATGTCCTGAACCACCGGGGATTAGAAGAAAAAATTTATTTTTTATCCCAAACCTGCTTATATCGGAATTAACCCAAGACAAATCTGCGGACGGGACTGAAGAAATACCCGCAATGGCAAGTTGCTCTTTCTGACGTTCGATGGAATGCATAAAATTCCGTTTAGGGTTATTGTGGGGATAGGAACATCCTCGAGCAATCCCTGACCATTCTGGTCGACCCTTTCGACTAAATAACCTGAAATACCAACTGCTTCTATCTGAAGTCTGCAAATCGTAGACCCTTGTGAATTTTGCTTCTCGTAATTTAGATTTTAGTTTCAGCCATTCGGGTATTTTCCAAAAACCGGGTCTGTTATCCGTCCAGATTTCATCAAAATATCCACTCGATTGGAGAAAATGTTTAAAAGCTTTAGTAGTCAACAATACTATATGTGCTTTAGGATGGTGCTTACGAATTGCCTCAAATGGTCCAAGTGCTAAAACTACATCACCAAGCGCACCAAGTTTTATTACCAGAATTCTTTGATGTTTATTGGTAACCATATAAAATTTAATCTATTAAAACTTCCTGATAAACTGCCATCGTTCTCTGTCTCAATAGATCCTTCGTAAAGTTCTGGCGGACATTTTCTATAGCGCGTTTTGCAATAAGATTACGAGCCTGCAAATCTATTATTAAAGCATCACGCAACACATCAGCTAACTCATTTGCATTATTAGGGGGTACTAACCACCCATTTTCACCATGAGTGATAATTTCGCTAGCAGCCCCATGATCAGCAGCAATTATAGGACGCCCCATTGCTTGTGCCTCAACAATTACCCTCCCAAATGCTTCGGCTTCCGTCGACGCAGAAACAACCACATCTGCCAACATAAATGCTGCAGGCATGTCTCTACAATTTCCAGTAAATTGTACTACCGGTTCCAAACCAAATCTATTAATAGTTTTATGCAATTCGCGAACATACCGACGCTTACCCTGGTGACCACCAACTATAATACAGCGCAGATTTTCATACTCCTTTAACCTGCCTAATGCTTCTAGCAAGACTAGGTGACCTTTCCAACGCGTCAAGCGTCCGGGCAACATAACAATTTTAGCATCGTCCGGTATTCTCCATGCTTCTGCCAATTGAATTACCCTCTCAGGGCTCACCGCGGCAGGATCGAATAATTCTATATCCGCACTTCGGGGAATGACCCTTATGTTATCGGTATCTACACCATATTTTTCACAAATTTGTTGTCTTATAAATTCAGAAATTGCTATAACGCGATCACCGCGGGCCATAACAGAGTTATAATATCTTTTTATGGAATTTCTTGCGCTATAATTACCATGAAAAGTTGTGATAAATTTTATATCGGTCCTAGCGGCAGCAACTAATCCACTCCAAGCCGGCAAGCGACTGCGAGCATGCAAAATATCGACTTGGTGCTCTCTGATTAGCCTAACTAAACGATTAACATTTAAGTAAGCCGTCAATGGATTTTTCTTACCGATCGGCAGATCTATATGCAAACCTCCAGCGCGAGTTATCTCATGGGTCATTGGCCCACCGTTAGAAACAACAATAGCCTTCCATCCAGCATCTGTTAAAGCTTGTGTTACATCGATGGTGCCTCTTTCTACACCTCCGGTCACTAAAGAAGGTAATATCTGCATAACAACCGGACGAGCTTTTGTATGAGATTTTTCAGTGCTAAGATTTCTAAAAGTAGAGTTCATAACTTTGACTTACTGCCAAATTAATAGGTTTTGCAATGACTAATATTCCAAAATTTTTAAATTGCAGAAATGGTTCTACCATTGCCTATCACAAAATTATGGGAAAAGAACCTAACATTGTATTCCTTGGGGGATACATGTCAGATATGGATGGTACTAAGGCAATTTCTTTTCAAAACTATTGCCAGAGTCATGACCTTTCATATTTACGCTTTGATTACAGTGGACATGGTCGTTCGTCTGGAGAATTTATAAAGGGTACTATAAAACAGTGGTCTGATGATGCCATTTGCGTTATCGACCAACTAACTCAAGGACCCCTTATTCTTGTTGGCTCTTCAATGGGTGGCTGGATAATGATGCTGGCCGCACTCGCCCGGCCCGACAGAATCAAGGGTCTTATTGGCATAGCCGCTGCACCAGACTTCACAGAACAACTTATGTGGAACCGGTTTCCTGCAAAAATAAAAAAAACCTTATTACGTGAAAAAATTTATTATCAACCAACAGAATACGGCGACAAACCTTACCCAATCACTCTTAATCTCATTGAAAATGCTAGACATAACCTGATACTTAACAAACCAATTCCAATAAAATGTCCCGTACATCTTTTTCAGGGCCAAAAGGATAATACTGTGCCTTGGCAATACGCGATGCAAATTTCAAAATCAATTCCCACTGACAATGTAACTATAACCTTTATCAAAAATGGTGATCATCGTTTAGCACGTGAAAAAGATTTGCGAAGAATTTTTAATGCTATAACCGTAATGTCGAATTAAGAACTAGAATTTTCCTCTAAAATTGCACTCAGTCCTTTGCGATAATTGGGGTAGATAAAACTTACACCAAGTTCTGATTTAACAAGGGAATTATCAACCCTCCTGAATTCTGAATAAAAACTTCGAACCATTGAGCTAACTGACTCATCGTCAAAAGGGATGGAAGGCGGTGGTTGCACATTCATTAATTGGGCCGCGTATTTTACTACATCCGAGCCCATTGCTGGTTCATCATCACAAATATTATAAATAGCTCCAGGCCGCGGTTTTTGCATAGAGGCCTCCAAGACTGCGACTATGTCATCTACATGCACTCTAGAAAAAAGATGTCCATTTCTTTTTATTAGTCTCGCTGTACCATTATGAACCTTGTCAATCGCACTTCGACCCGGCCCATATATTCCGGCCAACCGAAATATATGCATCGGCAGCTTTTGTTTCACACTTAATATAGTCCACAATCGTTCTGAATTAACACGCCTCAAACCCTGTTTTGTTTTTGCAAGCAAGGGTGCACTCTCATCAACAAGTTCTCCTTTGGTATCACCATAAACACCAGTTGATGATAAATAACCGATCCATTTGAGATCTTTGATGGCACCTATTTCTTTATGGTGTAAATTATAAACCGGGTCGCCATCCTCACCTGGGGGAACGGACAGCAAAACATGGGTAGAATTTTGTAAATCAGATAATTCCTCTAGGGGATTTGAACTATCAAAGAGCTGGAGATTAATATTATGAAGTTTTAATAACTTCAGTTTATTCTTTGAACGCACCGTAGCGGAAATCACCCATCCTTTTTGGCTTAACTTTTGAGCCAAATGCTGAGCAGAGAAACCAAAACCGAAACAAAACAA
>PBWY01000066.1 GCA_002727395.1 Rhodospirillales bacterium
ATTTGCTGATCCTACGCCTGGTCCACGCGATGTGATATTAGAAATAAAGGCCTCGGGCATGTGCGGCACAGACTTACATGCCTACAGACGGCAATTCACTGGTACAGAATATTTTATTGCTGGTCATGAACCCTGCGGAATCGTTGTTGAGCTAGGTGCGCACGTTACTGAGAAAGAAGCACGAAAAGGGATGCGTGTGATGGTGCATCATTATGACGGTTGTGGAAACTGTCGGCATTGCAAATCTGGTTGGTCTCAACTCTGTGATGAGGGACCAATTGTCTATGGCTCTGGGCAGGGACATGGTGCACATGCACGATATATGTGTGTAGCATCACATACTTTAATACCCTTACCAGATGATCTATCCTTCATGACCGGAGCAGCCATTTCTTGTGGCACCGGAACAGCCTATGGGGCTCTGAAAAGGATAGGACTTGAAGGGGATGAGACCATTGCTATCTTCGGACAGGGTCCAGTTGGACTATCAACTACACAGTTTAGCGCCGAAATGGGAGCGCGTGTTATTGCTATCGAAACCTCAAAAGAACGCAGGTCTTTAGCACTTGAGAAAGGTGCTTACGCTGCAATAAACCCAGAAGAAATTGATCCCGTAAAAGCGATCTATGATCTCACGCATGGTGAAGGTGCTCATAAGACCATTGAAACCGCCGGTGTTAAACAAGCGCGCACTGCCGCGGTAAAGGGTACAAGAAAATGGGGTACTGCTTGTTTCATTGCCGGCGGAGGCGACCTAACTGTGGAAGTAGGACCTGACCTGACCTTTCGACAGATTTCCCTAGTTGGACACTGGACATTTTCAAAAAATGGTCAGGCCGATTGTGCGCGTTTTGTATCAGATCGCAAAATCGATGTTGACGGTATATTCACGCATCAATTTAAGCTGGCACAAGCTGATGAGGCTTACAAACTTTTAAACGAGCAGAAGACTGGAAAAGGAGTGTTTTTACCGAGTTAACATCATGGATAATATTAAAATGCAGTGTAAAATCACTAATATCCCATATAACTAGATAGTGCATAGATAAAAACTAAAAATCTAGATCAGCATAATGCTTAGGGGGGGGCTCACCAGGCAGGTGATCAGCAAGAATTGGTCGCATTGATGGACGGGATTTCATGCGTACATACCATTCTTTGGCTCTTTCATTTTCGCCCCAAGGTACATCATCCAAATAATCCAAGCAGGATAGATGTGCTGCAGCTGCAATATCGGCTAGTGACATATCGTTCCCCGCCAACCAATTTCTCCGCTCACACAACCATGCTATATATTCAAGGTGATAACCCAAGTTTTTTTTACCCGCCCTAATAGCAGCTCCATCAGGCGCACCACGGCGTAAAAATCGCTTCATAATTTTTTCTCCAACCAGATTCTCACTTACCTCTTCGTTAAATTTCTGATCAAACCAAGAAACTAATCGCCTTACCTCAGCCCTTTCTAGTGGAGAAGCGCCTAACAAGCTCGGCAATGGTGCAACTTCTTCAAGATATTCACAAATCGCTATAGAACCGCAGATTGCTTGGCCATTCTCTTCAACCAAAACCGGGACATCTCCAGCAGGATTTAGGGCTAAAAACTCGGGACGCCTATCCCATAAATTTTCAGTCTTAAACTCTGCCTCAATTCCCTTTTCCGAAAGTACAATTCTAACCTTACGGCAGGGTGGAGATAACCATAGATGATATAAAACACGCATATTAAAAGTCTAAATGATTTTGGTGTTTAATAACAGTACTACCATTGCGATAAATCAAGAGCCGGCTTAGCATGTTACTTCTGAAAATTATAATTTTATCTATTGGCAAATAACATGGCGCCCGAGCTGACATTGGCACTTGAACGATACGATCGGCATATTCCATTTTTTATGGATATGATTGAGCAACCAAAAGAATTCAAAATTAAGGCATTAGAAGTTGGGATGGCACCGCCAAGGCGTGAGGGTATTGACCGGCATCGGCGTTTTTATGAAGACGAAGAGTTCGATATTTGCGAGATGTCTTTGTCTTCTTATCTTACATCAAAAGAAACATCGATCTCATATAGCGCGGTACCGGTATTTCCGCGCCGTTTATTCAGTCAAAATCATATTTTCATTAGTTCTGCGGCTAACATTTCAACGCCAACCGACCTAATCGGTAAAAAGGTAATTTGCCGTAGCTTTCAAACTACTATGTCGGTTTTAGCTAAAGGTGATCTCTTCTTTGAATATGGTGTGCCTTGGCGAGAACTCCACTGGCATACAATGAGCCCAGAGCTTGTATCCTTTCAAGGGCAAGAGGAAGTAAAGTTATCAATTATTGACGAACCAACTGCTCCAGAAAGACTAATAGCAGGTGAATTTGCAATGATGATTCATCCACACCCGCCCCCAATATTACTGCAGGGTTTACGTGTCGGAAAGGTTCATCGTTTATGGCCGGATGTTCGAAAAGAGTGTGGTCACTATTTCCACAAATATGGGGACTATCCTATAATGCATTTACTTGTCTTCAAAAAAGCCCTTGCAGATTTATATCCTGAGTTGCCAAAGACTCTAATGGTGATGTGGAAAAACGCAAAAGAGCAAGCCGCAGAATTCTATGATGATCCAGGTTATTCTGAAATGGCTTTTGCCAGAAATGCTTTCGAAGAAGAACAAGAAATGTTCGGATGTGACCCATGGCATACGGGGCTGATGGCTAATAAAAATAACATAGAAAGGTTTATGGACTATTTAGTTGATCAAACCCTTCTAAATGAGCCTGTTCCCATAGAAGAATTATTTCATTCTTCAATCTTGGATAGTTAAACTAGGAGAAGTTAAAGAATGCCCAATTACTCTGTACCCGCTTTTAATACTTTTATAAAGAATCTTCGCACGCATTTTTCTAAAGAATATCCAGAAACAGAGCATTGGGAAGGGGTCCGCAGAATACTCCAAACATTATGCACCGATAAGGCAATGCGTGCGAAATCGAGAGAGTGGATTGCTAAACGCGGAGTTGAACTCGAATTACACCACGACTCAGACTATAATTTTTTCGTTGGAGCTTTAATACGAGAACCTCAACACCGAGCAAATGTGCATGATCATGCACATACATGGACAATTTATGGGGTGCTTGAAGGTGAAGAAAAAACCCACGTATACGAACGATTAGATGATGGAGGTACTGTTGGAAAAGCTGAATTAAAGCTAGTTGCAAAAAGTGCGGCGCCCTCTGGCCATGTAGACATTGTGCCGCCTTGGGTTCCTCATTCAGAATGGGGGATGGGTGAACGCTCAGTTGCAATTACCGTCAGAAGCCAACGCCCCGGTGGTTATGCTCAAAATCGTTTTAACTTAAAGACTGGGGAGACAAATAATAGCCACAGGGGCCTTAAACTCATCCCAACAGCAGTATAATTGAAAAAGGTGCTGCCCTCAAAGGCCAAAAATAGTCAAGCCAATTTGTCTATATCTTCAGAATGACTTTGTACCGGATGTGAGAGCTTATCTACCATCTCTTTTGGTATAATCTGCCAAAAGCGGGGTAATTCTCTTTCCCAATCAACAAGCAAACGTTCCGCAAAACGGGATTGGGTTTCTTGCCAGTGCTCCGCAACGAGGCTTCGTAGAACTTCTTCCCAATGTGATATCTTAATGCGGAAACGAAAAACAGTATCTGGGTTAATATTTCCAGCGAGACTTGCTTCAGTATCATAAACGAATGCCATACCCCCTGTCATACCCGCCGCGAAATTATCTCCAACTGGCCCCAAAATAGCTATCGTTCCGCCAGTCATATATTCGCACCCATTAGCCCCACACCCCTCAACTACGGCATCCGCACCAGAGTTACGTACCGCAAATCTCTCGCCGGTTTGTCCTGCAGCAAATAATTTACCAGCAGTTGCACCATACAAGACCGTATTTCCGATAATTGTGTTTTCGTTTGTCACTAATGGACTTGCTGTTACCGGTTTTACGCTTATAGTTCCTCCTGAGAGGCCCTTTCCGACGTAATCATTAGCGTCACCCAAAACCTGCAGTTTCAGACCCTGCACAGCAAAAGCCCCCAATGACTGACCAGCAGAACCACGCAAACGCACAGTAATATGCCCCGGCTGTAATCCCTCCATACCAAAACGACGCGTAATAGCCGACGAAATCCGCGTACCGATAGCCCGCTGGGTATTACGTATATTGTAAGCAAGCTGCATCTTCTCCCCGCCTTCCAATGCTGGGGCCGCATCCCTGATCATTTGGGCATCAAGTGAATCAGGCACTTCATTGCGCATACCGCGTGTTTCTGAGCGATTGATTCCGCCTGGATCTGCTTGCACCAAAAGGGGGTTGAGATCAAGGTCATCAAGATGCGGATTACCCCGACGAACTTGTGTCAACAAATCAGTACGGCCAATTATTTCATCGAGTGTCCGAAAGCCAAGAAAAGCCAAAATCTCTCTGACTTCCTCAGCAATAAAACTGAATAAATTCACCACTTTCTCAGGAGTGCCTGTAAATTTCTTACGCAAGGCATCGTCTTGTGTGCAGACGCCAACTGGGCAAGTATTAGAGTGACATTGACGCACCATAATACAGCCCATAGCAACTAACGACATGGTCCCAATACCGAATTCATCTGCGCCAAGAAGTGCTGCTATCACAACATCACGACCAATCTTGATCCCGCCATCTGCTCGCAATAGCACGTTATCCCTTAGTCCATTGAGAGTAAGAACCTGATGAACTTCGGCTAGACCCATTTCCCAAGGCAGTCCGGCATATTTAATTGATGTCTGCGGACTTGCCCCAGTACCACCTGAATGGCCAGAGATTAAAATTACATCCGCCTTAGCCTTAGCAACACCTGCTGCAATGGTACCAATACCTGATTGTGCAACAAGTTTAACACAAACTTGAGCATCAGGATTTATTTGCTTTAAGTCATAGATTAACTGTGAAAGATCCTCTATCGAATAAATATCATGATGAGGTGGTGGAGATATTAGCGTGACACCCGGCGTGGAATGCCTCAATCGTGCAATCATACCGGACACCTTCATACCCGGCAGTTGACCTCCTTCACCGGGTTTTGCTCCCTGCGCTATTTTAATTTCTATTTCCCGGCAATTATTAAGATACTCGGCGGTTACGCCAAAACGACCCGAAGCGATCTGTTTGATTGCAGAAGATGCATTATCACCATTAGGTTGTGGTTTAAAACGCGCTGGGTCTTCACCACCTTCTCCGGAATCTGACTTCGCTCCTATTCGGTTCATCGCTATAGACAATGTCGAATGTGCCTCTGGACCAAGAGCTCCAAGAGAGATGCCCGGAGCCACCAACCGCTTCCGCAACTCTGTAATTGATTCCACTTCTTCCAAGTCCACACTCTCACCACTAGGAGAAAATTCCATAAGATCGCGTAGACTGATAGGAGATTGTCTCTGAACGGCTTCAGAATATTTTTTAAATCCTGCAAATGAATCATTGTTACAAGCGTTCTGCAACATATGTATCATCTCGCCTTGGAATGCATGAGCTTCCCCGGTTCTACGATATCGATATAAGCCACCAATAGGTAAGGTCGTAACTTCCTCGGAGAAAGCTCTACGATGCAGGCGAATAGAATTGTGTTGAATACCGGAGAGACCAATTCCTGATATACGAGACGTCATACCAGGAAAATATTCTGAAACTAAAGTACGACTAAGACCAATTACTTCAAATTTATGTGCGCCCCTATAGGAGGAGATAACAGAAATACCCATTTTGGACATAATTTTCAGAAGGCCTTGATTTACGGCTTCGCAATATCTTCGAACGCAATCCGTCAATGAAAGTTCACCAAAAAGTCCCCTGCGATGTCGGTCCGCTATAGCTTCCTGGGTTAAATAAGCGTTTACCGTAGTAGCCCCTAATCCAATCAAAACAGCAAAGTAATGTGTATCAAGACATTCACCAGAACGCACGTTAATAGATGTAAATGTCCTTAATGACTCTCGAATTAAATGGCTATGGACGCCGCTTGTTGCCAAAATCATCGGAATAGGAGCTTTCTCGGCATTCAAAGACTTGTCAGATAAAATAACGTGGACAGCACCTCCGCGTACGGCATTTTCCGCTTCACTGCATATTCGATCCATGGCATCCCGCAGTGCATTCTCTCCACCATTAGAATCGAATGTGCAGTCTATCTCAAATGCAGTGGAACCCATATGTTTAGTTAGAGCGTCGAACTCCGAATTAGTTAGCACAGGCGAACTAAGTTGCATCAACTTGGTTTGAGCCGAATCCATTTCAAGAATGTTACCAAGATTACCTAATCTCGTATTCAAGGTCATAACACGATATTCCCTAAGACTATCGATAGGGGGGTTTGTTACTTGGCTAAAGGATTGTCGAAAAAAATGATGAAGCCCGCGATAATGTTCTGAAAGAACGGCTATCGGAGTATCATCCCCCATCGAGCCTGTAGATTCTTTAGAATCCTCGACCATCGGTTGAACCAGAAGCTCTAGTTCTTCTAACGTATGGCCCGCGCATAGTTGACGACGACGCAATTCCTTTCTATCAAATTCTGCAATTTCATCAATTTCGGATCTAATAACTTTATCCAGCTGCGTAATATTTTTAATCCATTCTACAAACGGTGCCTCTGCAGTTAATAATTCACGTAATTCCTTATCGTGATAAAAACGACCTTCATCTAATTTAACAGCAATCGTTTGACCTGGCCCAACACGCCCCTTTTCAATAATTTTTGACTCATCCATCGCCACCATACCAGTTTCAGAACCAACAACCAAAAGGCCATCTTCACGAAGTGAATATCTCAATGGCCTTAAGCCATTTCGATCCATTCCTGCTACTACCCATTTACCATCAGTGGCACAAATTGCAGCTGGACCGTCCCAAGGTTCAATTACACAGTTAAGGTAATTGAAAAATGCAGCATGATTTTCTGGTATATTAGGTTTTGCGGACCAAGCATCTGGGATCATCATCATTTTAACTAATGGTGCTGACCGCCCACCGCGCGCTAAAAGTTCATATGCAGCATCTAATGCAGCAGAATCCGAACTTCCGGGTTGAATTACTGGTTTAATATCTTCTATTGCTTCACCAAAAAGGTTTGACTCAAGGCGAGTCTCATGACTTTTCATCCAATTAATATTCCCAGATAGGGTATTGATTTCGCCATTATGTGCCAACATTCGGAATGGCTGAGCTAGTTTCCATGTTGGAAAGGTATTTGTAGAATAGCGTTGATGATAAATCGCAAAGCGAGACTCAAATCTTTCATCTAGAAGATCAGGATAAAACTCTGTAACCTGTTCAGCTAAAAACATTCCTTTGTAAATTACCGACCGGCAACTAAGCGAACAGATGTAAAAGTCGGGTATATTTTCTTGAATGACTTGATTTTCTATTCGCCGCCTAATTACATATAAATCTCGTTCGAAATTTTCATCAGACTTTCCTGATCGACTAGCAATCATAATTTGTTCAATTTCCGGGCGAGTTGCGTTTGCTTTTTCGCCAATAACCTCTACGTTAAGTGGCACCTGCCGCCATCCATAAATAGAATAACCAAATTGCAATATTTGTGCTTCGACTATGCTGCGACAACGTTCTTGACCCGCTAGATCTGTACGCGGCAGAAATATCATTCCTACCGCTATCGGACCGGGGCCCGGAGTGTGACCGGTACGAATTGTGTGTTCGTGAAAAAAGTCCTGTGGTATTTCAACATGGATACCCGCACCATCTCCAGTTTTACCATCAGCATCGACAGCGCCACGGTGCCAGAGCGCCTTTAATGCGGAAATTCCTGCTTCTACAACTTCTCTGCGTCTTTTACCATCAACGGAGACCACCAATCCAACACCACAAGCATCATGTTCATGAGCAGGATCATACAAGCCAGAGTGGTGTAACCTTTCCTTTTCTAACTTCCATTTTAATATTTTCTGTTCCCCGAGATTTTTTTTCTTAACGGTCATGCGGCGACCTCTGCATCTACAGGACGTCGTGCTTTAAGATATTTATCCATCGACGCTGCTGCATCACGCCCATCCCTAATAGCCCAAACAACTAACGAAGCACCACGAACGATATCGCCAGCTGCAAAAACACCATCAAGGTTGGTCATTTTATTTCGAAAATTAATTTTTAGAGTTCCCCAACGCGTAACGCCCAGCTCCGGCACATCAAACATTTTAGGAAGCTCCTCAGGATCAAAACCCAAAGCCTTAATGATTAAATCACCATCCACATTAAAACTTGAGCCCTCAATAACTTCAGGTGTCTGGCGTCATGAAGAATCAGCAACGCCCAAATGTATACGTGCAGCACGCACTGATGAAACTGCCGTATCACCGAGAAAAGCCTCTGGTTGCGCGTGAAACTTAAATTCAACACCCTCCTCTTCTGCATATTGAACTTCCCGACGGGAACCCGGCATATTTGCTTTATCACGACGATACAAACAAATCACCGATTCGGCCTGTTGCCGAACGGCTGTCCTGACACAATCCATGGCTGTATCACCAGCTCCGAGAACAACAACACGCTTACCAAATGAATTGAGTTTACCATTCTCAAAATCTGGTACATTTTCACCTAAACTTTTTCGATTCGACGCTATAAGAAAATCAAGGGCTGGAACAATATTTTGCAATCCGATACCGGGGGCTTGAATGTCACGGGCTTTATAAACACCCGTTGCAATTAACACCGCATCATGCCGATCCCTAATTTCTTGAAAGCTTATATCTCGGCCAACATCGGTATTATAATGGATCTTAACTCCTGCGTTTTCTAAAAGATTAACTCGCCTAGTGACGATAGATTTATCTAGCTTGAAATTAGGGATACCATAAACCAATAAACCACCACCTCTATCGTACCGGTCATAAATATTTACCTGATAGCCTCTTCTTCGTAAAACATCCGCTGCTGCTAGCGCTGCAGGCCCCGCCCCAACAATACCTATTGACTGTTTATGTTCTCGGATTGGTTTGGGCGGTTTAACCCAACCATTTTCAAACGCTACTTCCGTTATATGGCTTTCCACTGCACCGATGGTGACTGTACCATGCCCAGCCTGCTCAATAACACAGTTTCCTTCGCATAGCCGATCCTGCGGACAAATTCGACCACAAATTTCAGGAAAAGTATTTGTTGCCGAAGAAAGCTCATATGCTTCTTCCATCCGATCCTGTGCTGTTAGCATTAGCCAGTCTGGTATATTGTTGTGAAGTGGACAATGAACTTGACAAAAGGGAATACCACATTGGGAACACCGACTGGCCTGTTGCTCTGCCTGATCAGATTCAAAACGATTATAAATTTCTTGGAAATCCATCTTCCTTTCACTGGAAGACCTTTTTTTAGGTGTTTTTCGATCTAGATCTGTAAATTTTAGCATAACTAATGTTTAACTCTTTTGATCACCAGCAAATTTTTTCCCAATTTAAAGCCCTAGACCAGTAGCCTAAGTTTCTTATTTCCCTATCGAAATTTTCTTAAGGAATCAAAACGGGAGTTGGTATATAAAGTAAAATATATGTGTTGGCGAGAAAAAAATATGTTAAAGGTCAATATTATTTACCTATTGTTAATAATCATAAGGTCAAAAATTTTAGATTAGATAAATTTAATGTTAGTATTGATAAAATTTAGGTCCGTTATGAGACTATCTAATAGTGTCTTTGACAATTTAATTAGCTGTATATTGTATTATTGAATTTTTAAGGGATTGGTTTTTGAATTTAATACAAACTACAACTCTGGCATTTCTGCAGGGACTAACAGAATTTTTACCGATAAGTTCATCAGGTCACTTAATTCTTACGCCAATATTTTTAGGTTGGAGAGATCAGGGACTTATCATCGATGTCGCAGTGCACATCGGTACTTTAGGGGCCGTGATTATATATTTAAGGCGTGAAGTTTGGGGGATAATAAGTAGTTTAGCAAATATCAAAAAAGATCATTTAAATGATGGGGCAAAATTAAGTTATTTATTGCTCATAGCTAGCCTTCCTGTCTTCATTGTCGGGGTCATTGTAAAATTTTATATTGGTGTGGGGATTAGAATACCTCTCATTATAGGTTGGTCTTTCATTATTGGTGGAATTCTTCTTTACCTCTCCGATTTAATAGGGAAGACAAAAAAAGATCTTGCGAATTTTAGAATCTTTGACGCGATCTTAATCGGCCTTGCACAAGCCTTTGCTATTATCCCCGGAGCAAGTCGCGCGGGAACAACCGTCACAATGGCCCGCTTTTTGGGCTACAAGAGAGATGAAGCAGCCAGAATTTCATTACTTTTATCTATACCAGCTATCTTAGGTGCTGGCGTTGTTTTAGGTATTGAAATGATTGAAAGCGCTAGCCCTCTGCTTATTTATCATGTTTTTTGGGGAACTATCGTAGCATTTATTACAGCTATGTTTGCTATCTCGATTATGATGAATTGGCTAAAACAAAACAACTACACCCCTTTTGTCATTTATCGACTATGCTTAGGTATAGTGATCCTTTGGTTTGCCGCCTGATAACTCTAAAGGGAGCGAGTCGTATTCCTCCTAAATTTTGCCGGACGATATCGAGCTAAGTAACTCGGCAATACAGACTGAAGCGGCGTTGGGACAATTCCTAAATCTTCTAATTTCAGGGAACTTGTGCCAACGATATTATCAATTTTAAGAAGCTGGACTTGATCTCGTGTGAGCAACGGATTAGGAAGAAAAAAAGGTATTCTTAAATACTCCAAAAAGAACGCTTTTAGAGATGCCGCCCAAAATGGCACAGGCATCAGCAAACACCTTCTCTTGGTTTCAATCAACATCATTTCCATCAGCTCTTGAAATGAATGAACTGCAGGGCCTCCAATTTCATAACAGGAGCTAACTGTCATTTTATCATGTAAACAGGCTACTACCGCCTTAGCAATATCTCCGACATAGACTGGTTGAAACTTTGTCTGAGCACCCACCAACGGTAATATAGGTAATAATCTTGCCATTGATCCAAATCGGTTAAAAAAATCATCTTCAGAACCAAAAACGAGTGATGGTCGAAGAATTGTAGCTTCTTGAAATATTTCTGAAACAGCGTCCTCACCATTTTTTTTGCTGCGGGCATATTCAGATTTTGAATTATTATCTGCCCCTATGGCAGAAAAATGAATAAACCTTTTAACGCCTGCATCATGTGCCTCTTGTGCCAAAGAACGTGCTCCATCAACATGAATTGAATGGAAATTTTGCACCCCCCGCTTAAATAAAACACCAACTAGGTTTATAACAACATCGCTGCCCTCAATGGCGGCAGCAATTGATAATTTATTGCGAATATTTGCGGCTACTGGAACAACTTGTCCTACATCGCCCATCGGTTTACATCGCAAGGCCTCTTCAGGGCGCCGACATACTACTCTTATTTGAAGTCCTTCTTGGGCCAGAGAACGTACAATGTATCTACCCAGAAACCCTGTTCCACCAAACACTGTTACAACATGGTGTTTCACTATTTCGTCTCCCTTGATGGCAAATTGAGTATCAAAACATCAACTTCATAAATGGTTACCCTGTATATATCCTTGATAATCAATTTGCCAAAGTCTAATTAACAATTGTTTAATTTTGTTGACAGAACATAAACCTTTGCCTTACCCCACTTTAATAAGTGCCCAGGTGGCGAAACTGGTAGACGCGCAGGTTTCAGGTACCTGTGGCCAATAGGCCGTGGAAGTTCGAGTCTTCTCCTGGGCACCAATACCTTTGCCGATGGTCGGAAATCGGAAGGCATTTGGAAGGATGGTGACTTTCAATATGCTCAGAAGGTCACATCACTAGTAGTTGCGAAAAGAGAACCAAGTACAACTCCCAGAAGACGTTCATATCCTAATGATTTTAACGTAAAGGCAAGGGATGCAATTAAGTGTGCGGCAATATACATGATTGCAACCTCTATAACTGCAAATAACAAAGCTGCAGCAAAAGCCTTTGCCGATCTTCAAAAAACATTTGTAGGCGTATATAGTGCCATCAAAGGCCAAGGACGTCGGATAACTAATGGAGATATTTCTCAAGCAAAGTCAAAGGCAATGAGAGCCTTTCGAAATGTATCTCCGATGCCAGAATTATCTTCCAGCGACCCTCGTTGGAGTCGCAGCAAACAGCTGGTAGATATATCTTTCAAGGCTTGGAATAATTTAGGACGAATTACGCCCCGCTAATAGTGACTGAGTACTAATGATGCCCCCCCCTGATGAGATTGTCGTCATCTGGACTCCATAAATAAAAATATAAATCAAGAAGCGTGTCATATCATTATACGACTGTTTTTTTTATAATAGTTAGACCACCTATAACTAAACCTGCCTAAATTCTGACATCAAATTCTTTCATACTTTTCGTTATGAAAGATTTAGCTATAACACTATCTATTTTGATTGCCTTCCTTTTTGGAACCATGAACAGCAGTTTAGGAAACCAAACAGGTTTTCCTGATAAGGCCAGATACAAATCTGATGTGCTGTCAAAAGACTATGTCATCTTTAAAGAGTGGACTGGAGGTGGATCATGCTGCTTGGTGTTCCATGTATTTCAAACCAAGCCAACATTTAAAAAACTTCTGGAACATAACAACGACTTCTTTGATGCAACAGAGATCGTTATTGGTCCCCATCAACTGGAACTGCATCGGTACAAAGAGCACCTGCAACCAAGAGGCATACAGCCACACGTCAATTTAAGATATAATCCCAGTATTTATGACCTTAAAAAACATTGTTGGATAAAGACTGAAAACACAGTGAAGGGAAGAATAATGAAATTCTTCAAATCCTCTGGAAGTTGTGAATAATATAATTAAACAGACACCACTATAATTACTGATGAGTTTTTTATGATGATAGACCCACATTTCTAGGTCACTAACCTCACTGCCTATTTCTATATATCAGAGGAGGGGTGTGTTTCTTTGGGTGGGGTATTGAATTTGATCCAATATAGGTCCAATAAATTATGAAATGGGACCCAATTAATATTTTAGATTCACTTTGATCTAAATGTATGTCATAGACTCCGTGAGTTTTGGCTAGTAAGCCGTGCCGAGGTGATAAAATTGGCAACTAAAAGGGTTTCAGGTACCTGTGGCCAATAGGCCGTGGAAGTTCGAGTCTTCTCCTGGGCACCAATAAGTTAGTCGTCCATAAATTGATAGGGAATAAGTATGTAATATGGCTATTGAACTTTATGAACAAGACCTCCCAAACGGTATAGATTTGGGTAAAATTATTGCAATCGATACAGAAACCATGGGGCTTAGACCGGGGCGTGATCGTCTCTGCTTGATTCAGATTTCAGGGGGCGACGGAAACGCAATTATTGTTCGATTATCAGAAGATAATTATAAAGCCCCAAATCTAAAATCCATGCTCGCAAACAAAAATATTACTAAAATATTCCACTTCGCTCGCTTCGATGTAGCTGTTATTTACCAATACTTGGGGATCCTGTGCACTCCTATTTATTGCACCAAGATAGCTTCAAAATTAGCTAGAACCTATACAGACAAGCATGGGCTAAAGGATCTCTGTAAGGAGCTATTGGACATAACAATCTCCAAGGAACAACAATCATCTGATTGGGGAGCAGAAACTCTAAGTAGCGAACAACTTAAATATGCCGCATCGGATGTTTTATATTTACATAAACTTCGAACAAAGCTTGATAGAATTTTAAAACGGGAGGAAAGAATGAAACTAGCAGCTAGTTGCTTCGAGTTTTTACCCTCTCGCGCAATTTTGGATCTAGCTGGGTGGTCAGATACCGATATTTTTGCTCATTAGCAACAATGTTACAAAAGTTCCAATTAACAGCCTTTTAGGCTATTTATGTTAAGTTTGATAAAATAGTAAAAATACAAATATTCAAATTTAAAGTTTCATATAGAATGGTTTCAAAACTCAGTAAAAAAAAGATTTTCGAAGATTTAGAAGTCGCCCGCGATGTTCTTCAGCAAGAAGCTGCGGGGATTCTCAAGCTAGCCGAGGTTCTTGATCATAACTTCATTAAAGCCCTCGATATAATGTCGTCCACAAATGGGCGAGTTATAATTAGTGGGATGGGTAAAAGTGGCCATATTGCAAATAAGATGGCTGCGACATTGGCATCAACGGGCACTCCGGCTCAATATGTAAACGCTGCAGAAGCAAGTCACGGCGATATGGGTATGGTAACCAAGCATGACGTTCTAATTGCCATTTCAAATTCAGGGGAAACCCTTGAGCTTACGAATTTAGTTGCATATGCAAAAATTAATACCATTCCCTTAATTTCGATTACCGGATGTGCCAATAGCACCCTAGATAAGGCTGGCGACGTGTCTCTAGTCCTACCAAAATTACAAGAGGCTTGTTCCCTAAATCTTGCCCCCACGACTTCTACAACAGCGATGCTAGCACTTGGTGACGCATTAGCAGTTTCTTTGCTTGAAAGAAAAGGATTTTCCTCTGAAAATTTTAATGCCTTACATCCAGGAGGACAATTAGGCCGGAGGTTTATCAAAGTTTCTGATATCATGCATGACGGGCACTCCATACCCCTTGTTGACTCTAAAACACCAATGTCAGAGACACTCATTATTATGACAAACAAGAGTTTTGGTTGTGTGGGTATCATCGACCATAGAGAAAGATTAATCGGTATTATTACCGATGGTGACTTGCGAAGACATATTGATAAAGATTTGTTAGACCAAATGGCTAGTGACGTAATGACTAACGAACCTAAAACAGTGGAACCTGACGAATTAGCAGTCACCGCGCTAAGTTTAATGAACAAGGGTAAACAACCCGTCACTTCACTTTTCGTGGTTCAGTCAGAAAAACCTATTGGAATTTTGCACATACATGACCTGCTTCGAGCTGGCATAGTGTAAATCAGATAAAAAATCTAAAACACTAGGGTGTTATTTGTGATAAACTAACAAAACAAGACGCCATCAAAACTTCAGGCCATATATCTATGACAACAGATAATCGGGAACAATCAGGCCGCACTTATTCTAGGTTTGTTGCGTTAATGCGTATTACCTTACCAGCAACAGCTGGCGCGATAATAATATTGGTAATTACTTGGCCACAAATTAGCAAAGAGGAAAAAAATTTCCGTTTGGGCATATCAAATGTAAAGGTTCAAAATTCCAGCGGGCAACATCTTATAAATCCGCGTTTTTCAAGTGCTGATTCCAAAAAACAGCCATTTAACTTAACAGCTAGAATCGCCGCCCAACAAAATACCAACTCCGATTTGGTCAAATTAACCCTACCAAAAGCTGATATAACTACCAGTGAAGGAACGTGGATTGCTCTATCCGCTAAATCAGGATTATATAATAGAGAGGCAGGCACGCTAAAATTGGAAGGTAGTGTAAGCCTTTTCCATGATTCTGGATATGAGCTTAATACAAATGTCGCAAATCTTAATTTATCAAAAGGGACTGCTGAGGGAAATGTCCCTATAATAGGACATGGGCCAAACGGGATCATTAGGGGTAGTGGATTCAGAATCTTTGGTCGTGGAAAAAAAATTATATTTATGGGAAAAAGTAAAATAGTTCTTTATCCTATTAAAAAACACCCATAGGTTGCGAATACCAAATGAAGCTTGCCGTCACCCTAGTGATAAAATCATTCGTGATACTCACCTTGCAAAACATTGGAAATGCGCAAGAAATAGAGTTCTTAAATCCTGAACGCAAACAACCCATCGAAATTGATGCCAATGGGAGTATCGAGTGGCACCAAGAAGCACAAGCGTATATAGCCGAGGGAAATGCTAAAGCAAAACAGGGCAATGTAATTGTTAATGCAGATAGACTGTCTGCTTTTTATAAAAAACTCAAGAAAGGTGGAATGCGGATTTGGCGTGTAGACGCAAATGGTAATGTTCGGATTGTAACTCCCGATAAAACCGCATTTGGTAAAAAAGGTGTATATAACGTCGATAAAGGTTTGTTTATTCTTACGGGAAAACCTCGCCTAAAAACTAAAACTGAGCATATTTCTGCAAGAGAGAGTCTCGAATTTTGGGAAAAAAAGTCGATTGCCATTGCGCGAGGTCAAGCCTTAGCCACAAAGGGTGACAAAAAATTACAAGCCAATGTGCTAACTGCCTATTTTGAAAAAACAAAGAATCATAACAATGAGATTGTTAAAGTAAATGCCCAGGGAAATGTTATTGTTTCAACACCGAAAGAAGTAATTAAGGGAAAACGAGGTATATATTACGTAAAGACTGGTATGATAATTCTGAAAGGTGGTGTAAAAATCACTCGTGGGCCAGATCAATTAAATGGTGACAAAGCAGAGATAAATTTAAA
>PBWY01000052.1 GCA_002727395.1 Rhodospirillales bacterium
CTCTAGAGTGGGCTATGTCCTTTTAGATGAAATTAAAGGGCGTAAAATTAGCAATCCGAAATTAGCAGCTCATATTGCATATGGCTGCATGCTTCGAAGCTATCGATTTGATAAGTACAAAACTAAAGAAAAGCGAGAAGATAAAAAATCATTAGTATCGGTAACTATAATGTTAAAAGATTTATCATCAGCTCGGAGTTTCTTTTCACCTCTAAAAAGCATTTTAGAGGGTGTATTTTTTACACGTGACCTTGTGACTGAACCAGCGAATATAATATTCCCAATAAGTTTTTTAGCAAGGTTGCAGGCGCTTAAGAAACTTGGCGTCAAGTTAGAGGTTCTAGATGAAAAACAAATGAAAAAATTAGGTATGGGCGCTTTGCTTGGTGTTGCGCAAGGCAGTGCACACAAGCCTAGGCTTGTAGCTATGAGATGGGATGGGGCTCCGAAATCAAAAGATAAACGCCCCATAGCTTTCGTCGGAAAAGGAGTGACATTTGATACCGGAGGAATTTCGATAAAGCCTGCTGGCGGTATGGAAGATATGAAGTGGGATATGGGAGGAGCCGGGGTTGTCGCTGGACTTCTATATGCTTTGGCAGCACGGAAAGCAAAAGTGAATGCCGTCGGAGTTGTTGGTCTAGTGGAAAATATGCCTTCCAGCACCGCACAGCGACCCGGTGACGTGGTGAAGACAATGTCAGGCAAAACCATCGAAGTTATCAATACAGATGCAGAAGGAAGGTTAGTATTGGCTGATGCATTGTGGTGGACCCAGAAAAAATTTAAACCTCATACCGTGATTGATTTAGCGACATTAACAGGCGCTATTATTGTTGCGCTGGGTTATCACTATGCAGGTATGTTCACCAATAATGACCAGCTTGGTAAAAAACTGTCCTCGGCAGGAGAGGCAACAGGCGAGGGTGTTTGGCATATGCCCCTTGGGGATAGCTATGATAAACAGGTTCGTTCACAAATAGCTGATATGAAAAACGTTGGAGGGCGCGATGCCGGCAGTATAACCGCCGCGCAAATATTACAACGTTTTATCAATAAAGATATTGCGTGGGCTCACCTTGATATTGCTGGTGTTACCTGGTCCAAATCAGCCTCTGCAACAGTGCCAAAAGGAGGGACGGGGTTCGGAGTTAGGTTGCTAAATAAGTTAGTAGAAGAACATTTTGAACAGTGAATAATGTGATTTGGTATGCCAGAAGTTGGATTTTATCATTTATCAAAAACCCCCCTTGATCAGGCGCTCTATAAAATTCTTGAGAAAGTTCTGTTGGCTGGAAAAAGGGCGGTAGTTAGAACCTCATCGGAGGAGCGCGTTGACTTTTTCAATGCTTCCCTTTGGACTATTGACCCTGCGTCTTTTTTGCCGCACGGCACTAGAAAAGAGGGTCATGCTCCTGAACATCCGATTTGGATAACTCATGATAGTGACAACCCTAATCAGGCGGATGTTTTAGTTTTAACAGACGGAGCAGACAGCAAGTGTTGGGTTGATTATGAACGTTGTATAGAAATTTTTGATGGAAATGATGAAGTGGCAGTTTTAGCTGCAAGGGAGCGGTGGAAAAATATTAAGAATACCGGAGCGCGTTTAACCTATTGGCAACAAACGGATTTAGGTGGCTGGGAGAAGAAATAATAATAAGTGAAAGTTAATTTTTGCCTATTTATTAAGAAATTTTCTCTAAATAATATGCACAAGAAGGTTGCCGAGTGCTAGGCAAACGTATATAAGGCCGCCGCCCTTGAAAAATGAGAGTAACTGCCCAATGACTATTCAAAGAACTTTGTCCATAATTAAACCAGACGCTACGCGCAGAAATTTAACGGGTAAAATTAACGCTCGCTTTGAGGAAAATGGTTTAAGAATCATTGCCCAGAAACGCATTCATATGAGCCTTAAACAGGCTGAGGGGTTCTATGCGGTGCATTCTGAGAGAGCTTTTTTCTCAGACTTATGTGAATTTATGTGCTCTGGCCCAGTCGTGGTACAGGTTTTGGAAGGAGATAATGCCGTCGCTACCAACCGGACTATTATGGGTGCTACAAATCCTGCCAATGCTGATGAAGGTACTATCAGAAAAGATTTCGGTGAGTCGATAGAAGCTAACTCAGTTCACGGGTCTGATTCAACGGAAAATGCCGCAACTGAAATTGGATTTTTCTTCAGTCAAACAGAGTTAGTTGGTTAAATTTTAAAGCAGGAAAAGCGCCATTAGCGCGACCACTAAAAGCACAAAGGTGGTACCAATGAACATAAATAATGAAAAACCTTTCCAGCCTTCTTTTGCATTTTCTGAAACTGTTTCTGTAATGTCTGTCATCTTAACTCCAAAAATTATATAAATTTCAATAGAAAAATTATTAGAACCTTAAAAAGGTTTTTAAAGGTCTCTTGAAAGTTATTCAATGGGGTTTGAAAAGAAAACACCGGGTGCCTTCGAGTTTGGAATTGAAACTTTTTCATTAATAATGGTTACTCTATTTTCTGCAATTAAATTCAGAGCGAGTGGATAGCAGCGATGTTCGGCGAGTAAAACACGATGTTCAAGACTTTTTGGATCATCATCACTTAGAATAGGGACCGCAGCTTGAACAATAATTGGCCCGGTATCCATTTCTTCCCTAACGAAATGAACAGTGCATCCCGTAAATTTGACCCCCTCTTGTAGGGCACGCTCATGGGTTTTTAAACCTTTAAAAGACGGAAGGAGGGAGGGATGAATATTAATAATTTTATTATGCCATCGTTTTACGAACGCATCAGTCAAAATTCTCATAAAGCCGGCAAGGCATATAAACTCAATACCATAACCGTCGAGAGTTTCAGTTAAGGCATTCTCGAAAGAATTTCTATTTTTAAATAAATTGTGTTCAATTACTTCGGAGATAATTCCTGCTTCGGTAGCTTTTTCTAAACCCGCGGCACCCTTAACATTTGAAATAACTAGGCTAATTTGGGCTCTAGAGTTTTCGGACTGACAATAATCAATGAGCGCTTGTAAATTTGAACCCCTTCCAGAAATTAGAACGGCCGTTTTTAGCTTTGCCATTCTTCTTCCCAATTGTTTATCTGAACCGTTGGTTGTTTTTCCAATTTCTTAACTGTACCAATTTCATACACAACCTCACCATTTTGACAAAAAATTTCCTTTACGGAATTAGAATGTTTGGGATCAACGATAGCTATCATTCCGATGCCACAATTAAATGTTCTTGCCATTTCTTCTGCAGATATATTTCCTTGTGTAGAAAGCCATTTAAAAATATCGTCTATGGGCCAACTGCCACCCTCAAGCTGAACGCCTAACCCAGTGGGTAAAATTCTAGGAATATTTTCAATCAAACCGCCACCAGTTATGTGCGCCAATCCTCTTAGATGTCCCGACCCATGCGCCGCCAAACATGATTTTACGTAAATGCGGGTTGGTGTAAGTAAAGTGGAGCCAAGAGGCTTATCAGAGAATGGACATTGGCTATCAAAATTTAGACCTTTATCATCAATAATTTTTCGGACCAACGAAAACCCATTCGAATGGATCCCACTAGATAATAGGCCTAATACCTTATCATTTTCGGTAATCGTTTGACCTGTTATTATATTTTGGCGACTAACAGCACCTACAGAAAATCCTGCCAAATCATAATCATCACCTTGATATAGTCCCGGCATTTCAGCAGTTTCTCCGCCTATAAGAGCACATCTTGCTTGTCTACAACCCTCCGCAATACCACTAATTATTTCTTCCGCTCGGTTAGAAATAAGTTTTGCAGTAGCCAAATAATCTAAGAAAAATAATGGTTCTGCTCCTTGCACGATTAAATCATTAACGCACATTGCGACTAGATCAATTCCAACGTTATAGTGGTCATCTAAGGACGCTGCAATTTTTAGCTTTGTACCCACGCCGTCGGTCGCAGCAACTAAAATAGGGTCTTTCATTCTTGTTGGTGCGAGGTCAAAAATACCTCCGAAACCACCAACATCAACGTTAGCCCCTGGGCGTGCTGTAGATTTGATGTGTTTTTTTATGGAATTGACAAATGCTGTTCCAGCATCAATATCAACCCCTGCTTCTTTATAGCTACGACTTTTAATAGGTTTCTCACATAGTTAGAACAGGATATTAAATGGTCAATTACTTACCATGGTTTGTAGAGAAGATACCTGATAACAGCCGGTTTGCAACTTTCACGTTTAAAAGAATCTTAACTGTAGTTTTTATAGCTTCTTTCCTAACGTTCCCTTTGCAGGTTTTAGCTGAGCCACAAGCTGCTTATATCATAAATAATATTAGTGTTGATGAAACCTCTAAATCAGCAGCAATAGCCCAGAGATTAGCATTGAAGAAAGGTCAAGAACTAGCGTATTCAAGGTTGCTAAATCGTATTGTGCCCGTTGACAGGCAATCAAAGATTCCAAGTTTACAGTATTCTGATTTGGTTCAACTAGTATCAGGCATTGATTTTATCGAACAAAAGTCATCACCCACAAGGTATTTGGCAAAAATAAATGTTAGATTTAATCAAACCGCCGTAAGGAATTACTTGCGGAATGCCAACATTCGGTTTGCGGAAACAAAAAGCAAGCCTTTGCTTGTTTTGCCGGTTCTAAAAGCAAACGCGACATTGCAGCTTTGGGATGCTAGCAATACTTGGATAAAAGTTTGGAGGAATCTCCCTACTAGTGATGGGCTGATAAATCTTGTGATTCCAGTCGGCGATACAAAAGATATTGTGTCTATTAGTCCTGAACAAGCAATAGAGGGCAATAGAAAAAGAATTAAAGACATAGCTCAGCGTTATGGAACCTCTTAAGTTCTTCTAACGGTTATGGAAGTAAAATCTGAAAAAGGAAAAATAATTTCCGAAGTCATTAGCAGCCGCATTGGTCTGCAGGGTGAAGGCCAAACTTTGGTACAAGGTTCTGAAAATGATAAAAAATCTTCATTATCAGAAGTTTTTTTTGATGCCGCAAATAGCCTGAGAATAGAATTAGAAGAATCTTGGAAAATAGCTAATATATTAAATTTTAATGATCAACGACAATTATTGGCAGAAATAAATATTAAGGATCTCGAGAGCTTCATATTTCTCAGAAAAGAACTCGAAATGGTTTCTCTAGTCCAAAAAACAGAAATAGTAAGGTTGTCTATACAAGAGGCATTAGTCAGGATTAAATTTTTTGGTTCTCCAGAACAACTGAAGTTGGCTTTGGCACAAAAGGATATTTTATTGAACCAAGGGTCAGTCTATTGGAATTTACAAAAGGCATATATTAATGAGTGATTATAACAGTTTTAAACTAGGGACTGTCAAAAGATTCTTCGGGTTATCTCTATGTAAAAAAAAAGTTGAACAAAAATGAGTCTTCCAAATCTTATTTCCATAGCTCGCCTTATAGCGGTTCCGTTAGTGATTTATCTAATTCTTAATGGATTTTATTTAGGCGCGTTCTGGCTATTTATAATCGCAGGTATTTCGGATGCGGTTGATGGCTATATCGCTAAGAAAATGGGGCAGATCACTGTCCTTGGAAGTTATCTTGATCCTATAGCTGACAAGGCTCTGCTCGTGAGTGTTTATGTGACCTTAGGCCATGTTAATTTACTGCCCAATTGGTTAGTAATTATGGTAGTATTTCGTGATCTTATTATTGTTGGCGGGGTGGTTTTGCTTCATATTTCAACCAACACAGTCAAAATGAAACCTATAATCATTAGTAAAATAAACACGGTAGCTCAAATTATTTTGGTAACAATTCTACTAGCTAACTTGGCCTTTCCTCAAATTTTATGGTCACATTTAGTAATAATTTTAATTTATATTGTTTCCGGGACAACATTGGCCTCAGGGGGTGCATATATCGTTAGCTGGGGAAAAAATGCAGAGCATGATGAAGGAGCCGTAAATAAATGAGTGTAAACGGCCAAAAAGGGTGGTACTGGTTGATAGCATTGCTATTTCTAATAGGTTTGCTGTGGTTATTAGGAGACATATTATTTCCATTCGTGGCTGGGATGGCACTTGCGTATTTGTTTGACCCATTATTAGACAAACTTGAACAATGGAAGATACCGAGGTGGATAGGGGCTGCCACTCTTACCTTATTTTCTGTGCTCGCAGTGTTCTCCTCCATACTCCTAATTATGCCGCTATTGCACACCCAAATTCTCGAGTTCGGTGTTCGCCTTCCAAGTTACCTAAGCTCGATCCAAGCTAAAGTCTTAACGCTTATCGCAACCTTTCAGCCCCATTTTACAGAAACTGATATCAGTACCATAAAAAAAAGCCTAACTGGTTTAATAAATTCAGATGTGATGACTTGGTTAGGTAACTTATTCTCGAGCATTTGGGGTGGTGGGGTTGCGCTGCTCAATATCGTATCTTTGTTATTCATCACGCCAATTGTTATGTTCTATTTACTTCGAGATTGGGATCGAATTTTAGAAATTTTAGATGGCTGGATACCTCGAAAACATTTGCCAATTATTAGGCACCAATTTTCCGAAATTAATTACGTTCTTGCCGCTTTTGTAAGGGGACAAATTTCGGTTTGTATTCTGTTAGGTGTTTTCTATGGTGCTGGATTGAGTATTATGGGACTAGAATTTGGTTTCATTATCGGTCTAGTTACCGGTCTCGTGTCTTTCGTTCCATATTTCGGAATGCTGATTGGCTTTGTAGTTGGTATTGGGGTTGCCATCGCCCAATTCGGGGAATGGGGCCCCATACTTATCATTGCGCTGATTTTCTTTGCCGGACAATTTCTGGAAAGTAATTTTATTACCCCTAAATTAGTTGGAGACAAAATCGGACTGCACCCTGTCTGGATAATTTTTGCCCTGCTGGCAGGGGGGACACTATTTGGTTTTACCGGTATCCTGTTAGCAATACCTGCGGCTGCTATAATTGGCGTAGTAGGACGTTTTGGTATTCTTAAATATAAGGCAAGCCTTTCATATTCTGATTTAGAGAAATAAATACTTTTCTTGATGATTGATAGACGGCAATTAATTTTAAATTTACATCACCGGCCCGCTTTTGGACGGGAAGATTTCTTTGTTTCAAGCTGTAATGAGGAGGCAATAGCCTATATCGACCTCTGGCCTAATTGGCCTACCCCCCTAATATGGCTATACGGACCACCTGGTTCTGGGAAAAGCCACTTGGCAGCGGTTTGGCAGGAAAAATCAGGAGCTCGTCATATCAAGCAGTCAACAGTTGCTGAAAATTTAAAAAACATTTCCCCGGGTTTTTGTATCTTCATTTTAGATTTATCTGAAGGAATTGAGAACGAAAATTTGCTTCTAAATTTTTATAATGTAGTGGCCGAATATAGAGGCTCAATATTAGTGACGGCTTTGAGTCCTCCGGCTAGGTTGAAATTTTTGTTACCGGATCTCGGTTCTAGACTTAAGTCTTCGCCGGTAATCAATTTAACTCTGGCGGATGATGCCCTACTGGAAGCTGTATTAATCAAATTATTCACAGACCGTCAGCTTAAAGTGAAAGCGGAAGTAGTTCCATATTTAGTTCGTCGTATGGATAGGAGTATCGCCGCAGCACAAGAACTTGTTGGCCTTATTGACGAGGTAGCTTTAGCAGAAAAAAAGATGATTACCGTACCATTAGTGAGATCTATCATAAAAAGTTCTGCTGTTGATGCGTGAATTGATTAATGTTAGATATTGATAATTCTATATTTACCATTTTTCATTGTTACGGCGATCTTACCGTGTTTCAAAGCTAAAGCGTCTTCGCCAAATATTTTGCGGCGCCAACCGTTTAGTGCACGAATTTTAGCCCCATCATTTCTTGCTAATTCGTCAATTTCATCCGCACTAGCGATGAGTTTTTGAGCCACGGAGTGTTCTTCGCACTTCAATTTCAATAAAACCTTTAATAAGTCAGAGGTCGGCCGAGATTTTCCCTTATTTTTTCGTGTTTTTAAAACTTTAGGACATTCGTCGATTGGAACAGCTATTCCATCGGAAATTGCAGCAAGGATTTTGTTAGCGGTGCGGCCAGTTTTTTGTCGATCATTGAGTCCGCGTACCATGCCAAGTGCGTTGAGACTACGAGGTTTTTGTATTGCTAAGGATAAAATCACATCATCACGAGCAATTCTATTGCGTGGCACATTGCGAGATTGTGCTTCATTTTCTCTCCATGCAGCAAGCTCCCGAATGATACCTAGAAGCCTTGGAGTAGGGTTTTTAATTTTTAAACGTTTCCAAGCCTCACGAACATCAAAGGTGTATAAAGTTGGGTCGAGAAGAGCATTAACTTCCTCTTTTATCCAGTTTTTTCGATTATTATTATCTACCATTTGGGAGAGTTTTTCATAAATAATCCGAAGATGAGTAACATCGGCTAGTGCATAATCTAATTGTTTTTTAGATAAAGGGCGTTTTTGCCATTCGGTAAAACGCATAGATTTATCAATTTTCTTTTTGATAAGTTGGCTAACTAGAGTTTCATATCCCACAGAGTCACCAAATCCACATACCATCGCAGAGATTTGAGTATCTATCACTGGGAACGGTAGCTCACCCATAATGCGATAAAAAATTTCAAAATCTTGACGGGCTGCGTGAAATACCTTTAATAAATCTGGTTTTTTCATCAGCTCTAAAACGGGTGTTAGGTCTAAACCTTCAGCTAGAACGTCTATTGCGGCTTCTTGATCGGGACCACCAATCTGAATCAAACATAATCTTGGCCAGTAGGTTTTATCTCTTAAAAACTCTGTATCCACAGTAATAAAGTCTGTTTTACTTAGGCTATTACAAAAAGACATTAAAACTTTATTTTCGACAATAAGAGTCATGACTTAGCTATACACAATTTTCTGATAACAGGAAAGAAAATGCTAATTTAAGTCCTAGACCCTTGACAAGATAAGCCGTTATGTGGCCATTCCGTTCGTAGTTTATGTTTTAATTTTGTCCTCGCGGGAAATATAATGCATCAATATAGGACACATAGCTGTGACGCCCTGAGAATTACCGACGCAGGGAAGATCGCAAGACTTTCGGGGTGGGTTCACCGTAAACGGGATCACGGTAATTTATTATTTATAGACTTAAGAGATAATTTTGGAATTACCCAATGTGTAGTTGATAGTTCAAATTCGGAATTTCAAAAGATTGATGATCTACGATTAGAATCTGTAGTATGTGTTACTGGTAAAATTTTACGACGAAGTGATGAAACAATTAACGCGACCCTATCAACTGGAGAGGTAGAGTTGATCATCAGCGATGCAGAGGTGCTGGCTGAGGCTGACCCGCTTCCACTTCAAGTAAATTCTGATATGGATTATGGGGAAGAAACTCGCCTGCGATATCGGTTTTTAGATCTTAGGCGTGACCGATTACACCAAAATATTCAACTTAGGTCTGAAGTAGTATCAAGCATAAGAAGGCGGATGACAGAACAAGGTTTTACTGAGTTTCAGACACCTATTTTGACCTCGACTTCCCCAGAGGGTGCGCGCGATTTTCTTGTTCCAAGCAGGATTCATCCTGGAAATTTTTATGCGTTACCCCAAGCGCCGCAGCAATTCAAACAATTGATTATGGTTGCTGGATTTGATCGTTATTTCCAGATAGCTCCTTGCTTTAGAGATGAAGACGCTAGAGCTGACAGGTCCCCTGGTGAGTTCTATCAACTCGATGTCGAAATGTCATTTGTAACACAAGATGATGTTTTTGAGGCACTAGAGCCGGTTTTGCATGGAATTTTTGTGGAATTTGGAGAAGGGAAGTCGGTAACACCTATACCGTTTCCAAGAATTCCGTTCGCAGAATCCATGCTAAAATATGGTAATGACAAGCCCGACCTTCGTAATCCGATTGTTATGACTGATGTCACAAATGTTTGGAGTGGTACCGATTTCAAGATTTTTTCTTCTGCGATAGAAAAAGGGGCGGTTGTAAGGGCAATACCGGCACCTGGCGCCGATAAAATGCCCCGCAGTTTTTTTGATAAGCTTAATGATTGGGCACGAGAAGAAGGAGCTGGTGGCCTTGGGTATATTATTTTTAGCGATGGGGAAGGAAAGGGCCCAATCTCCAAATTTCTCGATACTGAAAGAATGGAACAATTAAAAAAATTAACAGGGATTGCCGATGACGGTGCTGTTTTTTTTGTTTGTGACATTGAAGCGGAAGCTTGCCGTTTTGGCGGTTTAGCACGGGACCGAATTGGTGCTGAACTAAATTTAATTCAAGAGGATCAATTTAAATTTTGCTGGATAGTTGATTATCCCATGTATGAGCGTGATGAACGCACCGGAAGGCTCATTTTCAGTCATAATCCATTTTCAATGCCGCAAGGTGGTTTAGAAGCGTTAGAAAGTGACGATCCATTAAAAATAAAAGCCTATCAGTACGATATCGTTTGTAATGGTGTAGAGCTGTCAAGTGGAGCCATTAGAAATCATCTGCCGGCAATTATGTATAAAGCTTTTTCTCTGGCCGGATATAACAAGGAAGAGGTGGAACTTCGGTTTTCTGGAATGTTAAATGCTTTGAAATTTGGTGCTCCTCCCCATGGGGGATCTGCTCCCGGAATCGATAGGATGGTAATGTTGTTAGCCGGAGAACAAAATATAAGAGAAGTTACTATGTTTCCTATGACGCAGCAGGCTCAAGATTTGATGATGGGTGCACCAGCGCCCGTCGATTCCGAAAGGTTGGAAGAATTGCACATTCGGATTTCAATGCCGCCAACGAAAGAAACTTAAAAATTTTTCAGATTGGTTTTAATTAAGCCTCTACCAAACTAACATCAGGCTCAATGTAGTTTTCACAAACTCGCCTTTTAGGAGTTGATTCCTTCACTCTCAAAATAGTAAAGGAATATTTCATCATTTGGTTTCATTAAAGATGCAAAGGTAGAGCTTTTATTTTATCTTTGCTTCTTTGAATATTACGTGTTTCCGTACGATGGGGTCGTATTTACGCATTTCAACCTTATCAGTTAAGGTTCTAGGGTTTTTACGAGTAATATAATAAAATCCCGTATCAGCACTGCTAACAAGTTTTATCTGCAAAGAATTTGCTTTAGCCATAGCTAAAGGCTCCATTAAAAATAAATTGAAGGCTGCAACATAATAGACGGATATTCTATGTCAAGGTTTTCGCTACAGGTTGGTCCACTCTTTTCCTAATTTAAGATAATGATACTGAGTAGCAACAAGTATTTTTTTGTAAAATTCATTTTAACACAAAGGCCTAATTATCCTCATTAAGTTTGCACTTACCTTACGACGAATAATTGTTTTTTAGTGTTAAAGTTTTTTTCTTTTTGTTTCACCTCCAACATAAGGCCACCGGTTGCAAGATTTACCTCTTTGAGACGGACGTTTATATAGTCTCCAAGTTGAAATTTTGTATTTGTTCTTTCGTTGAAGAGACATCGGCGATCCTCATCAAATCGATGATAGCCAACATCAAGAGTTGAAACAGGAATAAAACCACAAGCTCCGACTTCGTTTATCTCTACGAAGAGTCCAAATCTTTCAACGCCCGTTACATATCCAGAAAAAGTGTTGCCTTCCTGATTCCATAAATATAAAGCAGCCATTCTATCGAATAATTCTCTCTCAGCGGCCATAGCACGACGTTCCGTCATTGAAATGTGCCTACCACATTCAATAAAAGTTTCGAGATTATCATTTTCCTGCTCTTTATTCGGCGTATCTATGCAACTAATTAACGCTCGGTGGACTAAAAGATCCGAGTAACGACGAATTGGTGAAGTGAAATGTGCATATCGGCGCAGTGCTAGGCCAAAGTGACCAATATTTTTTGGGCTGTAAACTGCGCGGGACTGGCAACGTAAAATAGCATCTTGAATACCCAGTACATCTTTTCGATCTTTTGTTTTTTCAATTAATTGGGAAAAATGACGGGGTCGGACCGATTGTCCGTCGCCAAATTTTATTCCCAATAGTTTTAGATACTTTCTTAACGCTTTTACACTGATGGTATCTGGGCGCTCGTGCGTTCTATACATACAAAGCGAATTATTACTTTCCAATGTTTCTGCAGCACATCGATTGGCTAAAATCATAAATTCTTCTATGAGTCGATGGCTATCGAGCCTAACTCCTTTTTCTATACCTAGAATTAATCCATCTTTAGACAAAGAAAAATGATACTCCTGTTTGTCTAAGTCTATTGCACCTCGTTTTTTCTTGTGCTTATCCAAAGAAAGGAAGGCTCCATATAGATTATCAATTAGCTTAGATGAAATATTTGAGTCTATTTCTTTCTTTTGATTGTAACTATCTTGGACTTCCGAATAGGTAAGCCGAGCCGCAGACCGCATTATACAACGAGAGAATTTATGTCGTTTCTTGTTTCCCGCATCATCAATCCAAATATCGACGACGAGGCAGGGTCTGTCTTCATTGGGAAGAAGGGAACACCAGCCGTTTGAAAGCTTTTCGGGTAACATCGGAATGACAGTATTGGGAAAATAAACGGAGTTTCCTCTATTTCGTGCCGCCTGATCAAGGGAGTCATTTCGTCGAACGTAATGCGAGACATCGGCAATAGCGACTAATATGTGCCAACCATCATTATTCTTTGTTCTTTCAGCCCAAACAGCATCATCGAAGTCACGTGCGTTTTTGTCGTCTATAGTGACCAATGGAATATGTCTTATATCAACACGATTTTTGGGCGGAGCAGCCTTGCTGTTTTTGGCTTGAAGGAATGCTGATTCAGTAAATTGTTTGGGAATTTCGTGTTTGCTAATGATTGATGCTGTAATAGCGCTCACAGATTGGCTATTGCCAAAAATTTTTATTATTCGAGCGCGGGGCAGGCCAAATTCCTGGCCGGAAATTGTCTCACATTCGACGAGCTCCCCGTCAACGGCCCCGTTTGTTTCCTTGCTATTAATTATAAACTTTGTTTTTAGTCGTCGATCAGAGGGAGTTACCAAACCGCAGTCTGGCTGACTATGAAAAAGTCCAATTAGATTTTGTGGGTTCTTTTGCAGACGTTTTATAATGCGCGCTTCATATCCGTATTTCTTGGCTTTTAACTTAACTAAAAGTTTGTCTCCAATACCGGGGGCTGGTTTGATAACAGGTCTACTATTAAGAAATATTTTTTCTTTTGATTTTTCAAAATGTTTGTCCGATAACTTTAGGATAGCTTCGCCATCTTCATCAAGCCCTGTAACCTCCACTACAGAAACTGAGGGAAGATAATAGTTAGAGACATAACGCCTATTTCGACCGCGTTGAATTTTTCCTTCTTTGACAAGATCCTCCAACAATCCGATAAGCATTCTTCTGTTTGAAGTGCTTAGCCTAAAATGTCGAACGAAATCACGTTTTCCAAGTGGTTTTGAATTGAGGTTAACAAATTCTAAAATCTGCTTCTCTGTCGGAAGACTGGAACGGGTTGGGGTTTTTTGCACGTTTGACTTGCTTTGATTTACTTATTGGCCTTAACGGTTTTTTTACGAGAGGCTTTTTTTGACTTCTTTCCTTTTGCGGCGCGCACTGTAAGCAATTCGACTGCTATATCTAAGGTAATGGACTCCTCTGTCTCTGATTTAGGAATGGAGGCGTTTATACTGTTATGTTTCACGTAGGGTCCGTAGCGACCTTTAAAAACCTTAACAGGTTTCCCATCCTCAGGATGGTTACCTAAGTCTCTGATGGCAGCAGCGGGCCCCTGTTTTTTTGATGGTTTTTCCTTAATAATTGCTACTGCTCGATTTAAACCTAGTGATAAAATATCTTCATCATTACTCAGGGAAGTGTATACTGACCCCATTTTTAAATACGGCCCAAAACGCCCGACACCCGCTTGAATCAACTCTGCAGTTTCGGGATGAGGCCCGATATCTCTTGGTAGAGCGAGAAGCGAGAGAGCTAATTCAAGCGTAATTTCTAATGGTGAGTAATTCTTGAGTAGTGTGGCTCTTTTAGGTTTTGTTTTTCCCTCTGCTTCTCCCAACTGAACGTAGAATCCGAATGGACCTTTACGAAGTGTGACCCCTTTTTCGGTTTTTGGATCAATTCCTAATTCCTTAGGAAGTGACAAAGCAGCAATCTCATCGTCTTCTGCTGTAGCAACCGATAGCGGCCTTGTAAATTTACAGTCAGGATAGTTACTGCAACCTATAAAGGGACCACTTTTTCCGAGCTTTAGTCCTAGGCGCCCATCCTTGCACGAAGGGCATACCCGTGTATCTGAACCATCATCGCGGGCCGGAAAAAAATGCGGACCTAGGTCGGCATCCAAAGTATCGATTACGTCGGAAATCTTTAAATTTTCAGTTCCTTTGATCGCCTCTTGGAAAGCGTTCCAAAAGTCACTAAGTACTTGCGTCCAGTTTGTATCGCCTCTTGCGATTAAATCCAACCTGTCTTCCAGTTCAGCGGTAAAATTGTATTCTACATATCGCTCAAAATATCCGGAAAGAAATGCAGTAACTACTCGGCCCCTGTTTTCTGGTTCAAATCGTTTATTTACAATTCGGACATAGTTTCTATCCTGTAATACAGAAATGATTGATGCATAGGTGGATGGGCGTCCAATTCCTAATTCTTCCATTTTTTTAACAAGACTCGCCTCCGTAAAACGTGGGGGCGGTTTGGTAAAATGCTGCTCTTTATCAACAGAATTGGTTTGTAATTGTTCGCCCTCGGTCACTCTCGGAAGAATTTTAGACTCCGGACTTTCATCTTCAGTTGGATCATCGCGATCCTCTTGGTATAAGGTTAGAAATCCATCAAAGATTATGACAGAACCTGTCGAGCGCATAACTGTTTTTCGGTCGATGGTTGATGTGTCAATAGTGACCTGTTCAAGAGCTGCTTTTTGCATGGAGCTAGCAACGGCACGTTTCCAAATCAGCTCGTAAAGGCGTTGTCCGTCTTTATCTAGGTATGCACCTAAATCTTTGGGTAACCTCGAGAAGTCGGTTGGACGAATTGCTTCGTGGGCTTCTTGTGCATTTTTTGAACGATTGCGGAAAATATTTGGCGTATCTGGAACATATTCATCACCAAATTGTTTTCTTATTAGATTACGGCTGGAGGTAATTGCTTCTTGTGCCATCTGATTGCTGTCGGTTCGCATGTATGTGATCAGGCCCAAAGTCTCCCCGTCAATATCAATTCCTTCATAAAGTTTTTGAGCAACCCTCATGGTTCTAACCGCCCCAAATCCCAACTTTCGCGATGCCTCCTGTTGCATAGTAGAAGTAGTAAAGGGTGGTTGCGGATTACGGAAAACAGATTTTCTTTCTATCGAAGTCACACGGAATTCGCCAGATTCTACGGATTCAACAGCTTGTTTTGCCGAATTTTCATCGGAGATAGAGAAACGATTAAGCTTTTCTCCATCAAGGTGGGTAAGATGAGAAGATAAAATACCCCCTTGTCGAGTTGTAAACGTTGCTTTGACCGACCAGTATTCCTGTGGAACAAATTTTTCGATTTCATTCTCGCGCTCGCTAATCAACCTTAGCGCAACTGACTGGACCCTGCCGGCTGATCGGCTTCCAGGCAATTTCCGCCAAAGTACAGGCGAAAGGGTGAAGCCAACCAAATAATCGAGCGCTCGTCGTGCGAGGTAGGCTTCAATAAGTCCTCGATCAAGAGATCGTGGATTATCTATTGCATGACTAACAGCGTCTTTTGTTATTTCATGAAAAACGACGCGTTGAACATTTATTCCGTCGAGCGCGTTACGCTTTTCTAATTCTTCTTGAACATGCCATGAAATTGCTTCGCCTTCCCTGTCCGGATCGGTTGCCAAGTATAAATGATCTGCTTCTCGTATTGCTTCAACAATGGCCTCAAGATGTTTTTCTGACCCTTTTCCTACTTGCCATAACATATCAAAGTTTTTATCGGGGTTTACTGAACCATCTTTTGGCGGTAAGTCGCGGACATGACCATAGCTAGCGAGTACTTTATAATTACTACCCAGGTACTTGTTGATTGTCTTGGCCTTAGCAGGCGATTATACTACAACAACGTCCATATCTATTCAAATTCTCATAAAAAAGTTTATAGTAAAAAAAAGAGTTTACTTGAAACTTAGGACACAATCAGGTTGTATTTAAACTCCGATTGCTAGCCTTAAGTATTACCAATAAATGACAATTGGCACTCGTGAAGCTGTTCGTCAACACTTGTTATACTTGTTTGGAACATTTTTATAATTTCAATTTGAGCCTTCTGAAGGAGGTTAGCCTGTCAGTGTTGACTCCAAAATTAACGCTATAGATGTAATTTTATTTTTTCTTAATTTTTTTATTCGTACTCACATTGGCGCCGATTTTAGACTCTTTTCCTATCAAAGGCGGCGAATATTAGAGTGATGTCTTATCCATATAAGGGTAGAAATCAAAATAAATAGTTCTGTAAATTGCGGGGAAGAGAGCCACCAGGCTGAGAAGGGAGCTGCAATAGCCGCCAATAAAGCGGCAAGTGAAGAATATCTAAAAAGAAGAGCCGTCATAACCCATACGCCGATGGCTATAAGGCCTGAGGACCAAGATAAGCTAAGAATTATACCAATGGCAGTTGCGACACCTTTGCCGCCTTTAAATTTAAGCCAAATAGGAAAAAGATGTCCCAGAAAAGCACCGGTGGCGGCCAGAACAGCGATATCCGGGCCGAACATTTTACCTAAAAGTGTTGCAAACGCACCCTTGAGAATGTCGGCTAAAAGAGTGGCTGCTGCTACACCCTTTTTTCCGGTTCGAAGCACATTAGTAGCTCCAATATTTCCAGAACCAATATCACGGATATCGCCTGCTCCGGACAGCTTGGTAAATATCAACCCAAATGGGATAGCACCGATCGAGTAACCCCCAATAAAAGCGGTTAATAAATATGGCCATGCGAAATTCCAACTGATTGGGTCTATCACCGATAATTCCTCAAATTTTTATCAATCCTGCAATAATTATACCAAATCTTTCTAAAGACAGAACAGAAATACGGCGATTTTCCACTTTAATGAGGAAATTCGCTTTTTTGAGACAAATCTAAAAAAATACTACACATTTTTTTAAGTCTGGCCTATTATCAAAGATAGAAGATAGAGTCAGTTATTAAAAAAGCTCAAAAAATAGAAACATACCATAGTTGCAATGGTTGTGGTTGTTTGGGGGGGATAAAAATGAGTTTTGATCCGAGTAGTCGGGAGATGACTAATATTTCTGCTGTCGCTGGTGAGGTTACTTTATTCAGAGCTGTAATCGCCCGCGCGTTCCATGATGCGTTAAATCGCAGGGGAATTACCAATGATAATGTGGACGTGGAAGCACGAGAGGCAAGGGTTCTTAGAGAAGAAGCAAGAGAATGGTTGCTGACTGATAGCCTAGATTTTCGCAGGATCTGTCAGTGGGCATTGTTAGAACCCGAGGCAGTCAGAGATTCTGCAGTGAGAGCGATTGAGGCATGTGATGCGGGTACTACCCGGGTTGCTGCCTAACCATAAAAACTTTTTTATA
>PBWY01000067.1 GCA_002727395.1 Rhodospirillales bacterium
TTATCCAGCTTTGTCGGTCAACACTATACATTTAGTCGGGCACAATACCCTTAGGCTGATGACTATGGGTATGGAGGATCGTCCTCCAACAAGTGCCGAGCTGAGACATATGATTTTACTTTTACAAGAGGCCCTAGCGGCCGGAGCATTGGGGATGTCGACTGGTCTATTTACTGCGCCAGGTTCATTCTCCGAAACAGAAGAGCTTGTAGCTCTTGGGCGAGTTCTTGAGGCTGAAGGGGGACGTTATTTTACTCATCTCCGGAACGAAGGTAATTCAGTTTTTGATTCTATTCAGGAAACAATGGAATTTTCTGAACAGGTTGGTGTGCATGTTCAAATTGTTCATATGAAGTTATCTGGGTTAGATAATTGGGGTGGAGCGTCTAAGGCTATGGATCTTTTTTCACAAGCAAGGGCAATGGGCACTGCTATTGATTGTGATATTTATCCATATACAGCAGCAAGCAATCCGCTACGAAATTTAATGCCCCCCTGGTTACAGGAAGGTGGAATAGAGGAAACCTTGGCCAAGCTTTCTAATATGGATATGAGAGCTCGTTTAAGGCACGAAATTGACCAGGATGGCCTAAATAACTTTGGACGAATTCCCTCATGGGATGCAGTGAGAATTTCTATTTCTCCCAATTTACCTCACTTTGCCGGTCGTACTATTGCTAGTCTTGCTGAAGAACGTAACATTGATCAATTTGAAATGGCTTTGAATTTTATTGTTGAGGATCATGGGCAGACGCGGGTTCTAGTAGAGTCAATTTCAGAAAATGATGTAAGGGATTTTGTAAAAGATCCTAATGTCATGATTGGTTCAGATGGTAACTCGGTAGCACCAGTTGGAACAACGGGACAGGGACGACCGCATCCTCGTTTTTATGGCACATTTGCTAAGGTTTTGGGTCATTATTGCCGAGACCTTGGTTTGTTGTCCTTTCAAGATGCCATATACAAGATGACTGGCGCGTCAGCGAAGGCTCTGGGTTTGAAGGATAGGGGCGTTCTAAAAAAGGGGTTTAAGGCGGATATTACAATTTTTGATCCGGATAAAATTGCCGAGAAAGCAACGTATGAAGATCCTCATCAGTTTGCTACTGGAGTGGAAGCTGTATTTGTAAACGGGGTTAAAACCCTTCATGGTGGTCAACATACCGGAGCGCTATCAGGACAAACGCTAAGAAGACAAAGTGATTTTCTTTAAGTTTTAAGAATGGTATTTTAGGCCTTGAAATTGCTTCCTAAATATTTATTTGTAATCTAGACCAATTTAGTCCTATATAATAGGACTAAATTGGTCCCTTTTATCAACTGTGAGCTTTAATTTTGATAAAACTTAGTCGATTAGCTGATTATTCAATTGTTTTGATGAGTCAACTCGCTGCCCGTCCGTCATTATTGATGCAAGGGCCGGACTTGGCTTTGCTAACAGGTATTCCAGTGCCAACTGTATCTAAAACATTGAAGTTACTCTCAAATGCGGGTCTTATCCAATCTCAACGAGGTGCCAAAGGCGGTTATGCGCTTATTCGTTCTGCATCTGATATACCGGTTATCGAAATTATAGTTGCTGTTGATGGGCCAATTGCGTTAACCGATTGTACGGTGGAGGAAGATGGTGCCTGTAATATTGAAGCCCTTTGCCCTACTAAGACTAATTGGCGTAAAATCAATAATGCTGTAGTGAAAGCGCTGAAAGATGTGACGCTCGCCGATATGATGCCGGAGATGGTTTCGATTTTCCCCCCTCGGCCCTTCGAGCCTGTACCTCAACAATCCGAGCAGGGGGGGAAAATTGGCTGAAGTAAGCGTTTCATCACCTGAAAAATTCGCCGAAGATAAAGAATACAAATATGGTTTTGTTACAGAAATAGAATCTGAATTGGCCCCAAAAGGGCTGAATGAAGATATTATTCGCTATATTTCCGAAAAAAAGGATGAACCTGATTGGTTATTAGAATGGCGATTAGAAGCATACCGTCAATGGCTGGATATGGCGGAACCCGATTGGGCCTTGGTGAATTATCCTAAAATTGATTATCAGGATTCCTACTATTATGCCGCGCCAAAATCAGATGGTCCGAAAAGTTTGGACGAAGTAGATCCCAAGTTACTAGAAACGTATGAGAAACTCGGAATTCCCCTACATGAGAGGGCAGCTTTAGCCGGCGTGGCTGTGGATGCAGTATTTGATAGCGTTTCTGTGGCTACTACCTTTAAAGATAAGCTCGAAGAGGTTGGAGTAATTTTTTGTTCTATAAGTGAGGCGGTGAAGGAACACCCAAACTTAGTTCGTAAGTATATTGGTTCAGTGGTACCTCAGGGCGATAACTTTTTTTCTACCCTTAATTCAGCTGTCTATAGCGACGGTACATTTGTTTATGTCCCAAAAGGCGTGCGGTGCCCTATGGAATTGTCTACCTATTTTCGGATCAATGCTGCTAAAACGGGTCAGTTCGAGAGAACTCTAATCGTTGCTGATGAAGGGTCTTATGTAAGTTATTTGGAAGGTTGTACGGCCCCCATGCGCGATGAAAACCAGTTACACGCGGCGGTAGTCGAGTTGATTGCTCATGAAAACGCGGAAATAAAGTATTCCACGGTGCAGAATTGGTACCCCGGTAATGAAGAGGGTGTTGGAGGAATATATAATTTCGTAACTAAGCGTGGCCTATGCAAAGGAAACAATTCTAAGATTTCATGGACACAAGTTGAAACCGGTTCAGCGGTAACTTGGAAGTACCCCAGTTGTGTATTAGAAGGAGATAATTCTGTTGGTGAATTTTACTCCGTCGCATTGACCAATAATTACCAACAAGCTGATACCGGAACCAAAATGATACATTTGGGTCGTAATACATCCAGTACTATAATTTCTAAGGGTATCTCAGCTGGCAAAGGTCAAAATACGTATCGGGGTCTTGTTAAAATTCTTGGAGGTGCGGACAGCGCCCGCAATTTTACACAATGTGACTCATTATTGATAGGTGATCAGTGCGGCGCGCATACAGTCCCTTACATTGAAACAGCTAACCCTACGGCACAAGTCGAACACGAAGCAACAACTTCGAAAATCAGCGAAGATCAGATGTTTTATGTTATGCAACGCGGCATGTCAGCTGAGGATGCAGTTTCATTAATAGTTAATGGATATTGTAAAGAGGTGTTAAAAGAACTTCCAATGGAGTTTGCTGTAGAAGCACAAAAACTATTAGAAGTGAGTCTTGAGGGTAGCGTTGGTTAACTCAGAATATTTGGGGTAATAAAAGAATGCTTTTAATTAATAATCTTCATGTAACGGTTCAAGGAAAAAAAATCCTTAATGGGGTAAACCTTGAGATTGCAGCCGGAGAAGTACATGCCGTTATGGGCCCAAATGGATCAGGAAAAAGTACTTTATCTTATGTACTTTCGGGTCGTGAAGGGTACGAAATTACGGACGGTGAAATTGTTTTTAATGGCAAAAATTTGTTGGACTTTGATGTACATGAACGTGCCGGAGAAGGGGTATTTTTGGCTTTCCAATACCCGGTGGAAATACCGGGGGTATCTAGTATGAATTTTTTGCGTACCTCCTTAAACTCAATTAGAGCCTATCGGGGCGAAGAGCCAATTTCTGCGGTAGATTTTCTTAAGTTGGTTAGAAAAAAAGCAGAGACTTTGGGAATGGATGATAAACTCCTTCAACGTAACGTAAATGTAGGTTTCTCTGGTGGAGAAAAAAAGCGTCACGAAGTATTACAAATGTCTCTATTAAACCCCAAATTCGCTGTCCTTGATGAAACTGACTCAGGCCTTGATATTGATGCACTCAAGGCTGTTGCTGATGGTGTTAATGCGCTTCGCTCGCCAAATCGGTCGTCCTTAGTAATCACACATTATCAGCGGTTATTGGGTTACATTATTCCAGATTATGTACATGTTCTTTCAGAAGGAAAGATTGTAGCGTCTGGTGATAAAGAACTCGCCCTTGATTTGGAAAAGAAAGGGTACACCGGCCTAAATCAAATTCAAGCAGCTTAAATAGGAACCTGAATATAATGCAAAGCGTTCAGTCTCCTAAAGATCACAACATTTCAAGTTTTCTTGCGCGTTATAATGCACGGCGTGATGAGCTCCCGGGCGCTCGTAATTTGCGTGAAAAAGCTGTAAAAGTTTTTCAGGACATTGGACTGCCATCTCGCAAAACCGAGACATGGAAATATTCTGATTTAAGGCATCTGTATCTATCTGATTTTGATTTACCCACTGTTAGAAAGGTTAATTCCGAATTACTCGCACCATTTATTTTGGAAGGTGCGAACGTCATAGTATTTGTTGACGGTATCTTTTCTTCTGCTCTGTCAAAAAATGACTGGATTGAAGGACGAACCGAATTTCAAACACTTTCTAATTTTCTTAAAGCCGAAAACAAACGAGATCCTTGGTACAGTATAGCAGATATTAAAAGGGCCGGCCTTACGGCTTTAAATACATTTTTAATGCATGATGGGATGGTTTTACAAATCCCTGCGAATGTAACTATTAAAAACCCGATCCAAGTTATTTTCCTTAATTCAGAGAATTCTTCTGTGGAGACACATCTCAGAAACTTGATAGCTATTGGAGAAAACAGTACCTCGACAATTATGCAGTCCTATATAACACTTGGCACCTCAACCAGTTTTTGTAATGTAGTGACAGAAGTGTCTTTGGCGAAAGGTGCTAATCTGAGACAGGTTATTCTTCAAGATCTCGGAGAAACAAATTGGAATATTGGACAAACCACGGTGCAATTAGAAGAAAATGCACATTTTGATAATTTTGTTCTTTCTTCTGGTGCACGCAAAGCTCGTTCCGAAATTTGTGTCAAATTAAATGGCAAAGAAGCAAATTGTTCTTTGAAAGGGCTTGCACTGGTTCGTGGTAATCAGCATTGTGATAATACAACAGAAGTTATCCATAACACATCGAATTGTCGTAGCAGCCAACTTTATAAAAACGTCTTAGATAACAAGTCTCGCACAGTGTTTCAGGGACGTATCTTTGTTGCCCCGGATTCGCAAAAAACCGAAGCTTTTCAAATGAGTAGAAACTTACTCCTGTCGCGGGGTGCTCAGGCCGATAGTAAGCCGGAACTAATTATTCATGCGGATGATGTAAAATGTAGTCACGGTGCTGCTGTGGGAGACCTCGACCAAAATGCGCTTTTTTATCTAAAGTCGAGGGGCATAGACCCACAAACGGCACATATTATGATGGTAGAGGCATTTGTCTCGGACCTTATAGAGCCGTTGTGTGATGACGAAATTAAGACCCATCTCGAGGATTTTATTACTTCATGGTTATTAAATGTTGAAACCGAAAAGATGCAGGGAGTGGCATAAGCATGGCGACAAAGGTGATAGAAGAAATGACGCGCCCGGTTTTTGATGTAAATGTTTTGCGTCAGGATTTCCCAATTTTAACGGAAGAGGTTTACGGAAAACCGTTTACATATCTTGATAGTGCAGCCAGTGCTCAAAAGCCTCGCCAAGTGATAGAAGCCATTTCTAAGGTCTATAGCACTGAATATTCCAATGTGCACCGTGGCGTGCACTACATGAGTCAAAAAACTACTGACGCGATGGAGGAAGCGAGAGAGAAAATAAGAAGTTTTGTTAACGCATCTAGTATACGTGAAATAATTTTTGTTCGGGGTGCTACCGAAGGAATAAATTTAGTAGCCTCTAGTTGGGGACGTCGAAACCTTTCGGCAGGTGATGAAATAATTTTAACAATGTTAGAGCATCATTCTAATATAGTACCTTGGCAATTGATGGCTGAGGAGGTGGGTGCGTCTTTAAAGGTCGTGCCCATTGATAGAGATGGTGTGTTGGACATAGATACTTACTCAAACCTCTTAAGCGATAAAACAAAATTCGTCGCCGTTACACATGTTTCGAATGCTCTTGGGACTATACTTCCAGTAACGGAATTAATTCGGCTAGCTCATGAAAGGGGGGCTAAAGTTCTAGTGGATGGCTGTCAGGCGGCCCCTCATATGAAGATAGATGTTAGATCCCTTGATGCAGATTTCTATGTTTTATCGGGTCATAAGATTTATGGCCCGAGTGGCATTGGAATCCTTTATGGGAAAGAGAAGTTGCTTGAAGCAATGCCCCCCTACCAAGGTGGAGAGGAAATGATTGATGTAGTTACTTTCGATAAAACTACATATGCAGATTTACCTTTTAAATTTGAAGCAGGTACGCCACATATAGCCGGAGCTATTGGTATGGGAGCTGCCGTTAATTATATTACTGCTGTTGGACTAGAAAATATTGCAGCTCACGAAAACGACCTACTTAAGTATGGAACAAACAAGCTTAAAGGCATAGATAGTTTGGAAATTGTTGGTCAAGCGCCGGAAAAAGCGGCTATTTTGTCCTTTAACTTAACTGGTGTGCACCCACATGACGTCGGTACCATACTCGATAGAGAGGGTATTGCTGTTCGGACCGGGCACCATTGCGCTCAGCCCGTTATGGATTATTTTGATATTGCTTCAACGGTAAGGGCCTCGCTAGGTTTGTACAATAACAGGAGTGATATTGATGCCTTGGTAGCCGCATTAGAGCGTGTTAAGGAAATTTTTGGATAATGAGCTCCTCTCTCAAGAATCTCTATCAAGATATTATACTCGATCATAGCCGAAACCCAAAAAATTTTGGTCTACTTGAGGAGTATGATAGGAAAGCAAATGGTACCAATCCTCTTTGTGGTGATAAGGTAACGATTTTTTTAAAACTTGTAGGTAATGTAATTGGAGAAGCGAAGTTTGATGCACGCGGTTGTGCGATTTCAATTGCGTCAGCCTCGATGATGACTGAAATGGTCAAAGGTAAATCTATTGATCAAGCAAAGAGTTTATTTGAAAAATTTACCTCACTTGTCACCGGGCAATGTTATAAGGTAAATGATCTTGAGGAACTTGAAACACTTTCTGGTGTTAGGGATTTTCCCACTAGGATTAAGTGTGCGACTTTGCCATGGAACGCAATGGTTGCTGCCATTGAAGAATCAGATGAAGAAGTGAAAACAGAATAAGTGATTACAATATGTTTTCTAAAAATGAAAAATTAACGAAATCTGAAGTCTCGCCCGAAATGGAGGGAAAAGAAACAAACACGGCTGTACCGGTAGGTCATCTTCAGCAGGGCCCGACAAATGAGGGTGATAAAGATCACGAGCCAATAAAATCTGATATGTCTGAAATTGATCAAAATGATGAATGCCAATTAGGTACGGAAATTAAACCTCAACTTTTCGAGAACAAAGTGATAGAGGCCATTTCTACCGTTTTTGATCCGGAAATACCTGTTAATATCTATGAGTTAGGTCTTATTTATAATATTGATATAAATGGAATGAAAGACGTTCATATTGATATGACTTTGACCTCCCCTGCTTGTCCGGTTGCCGGTAGCCTTCCAGGCGATGTTGAGCGGGCTGTTAAGGAAGTCGAAGAGATTGGCGGTGTCAGCGTTGAATTAGTTTGGGAACCGGCTTGGAGTCCTGATCGAATGAGTGAGGCTGCAAAACTTGAGCTTGGATTTATGTGAGGGTAATTAATTGGAAAGCGACAAAAATTTTCAAGAAAAGCCCTCAGTATTGAGGGTAACCAATTCTGCGGTTGCACAGCTTCGGAAACTTTTAAAAACCCATAATCCCGATGCAGTAGGAATACGACTGGGTGTAAATGAAGGTGGTTGTAACGGGCTTACCTATGCTATGGACTTTGTTAATGAAAAATCTGCCGCGGATGAAATCATTGATTTTGGGGATGTTCAGCTTTTGATCGATCCAATGGCTGTAATGTACCTTGTTGGCACTGAGATGGATTTTGTTGAAGAAAAAATGGGTTCTAGTTTCGTATTCCGAAACCCTAATGAATCAGGTCGTTGTGGTTGTGGAGAATCTTTCAGCGTTTGAACTTGTGTTAACTCCCATTATTTATAAATAATTAAAGTCACCTTTCTTTTAAAGAATGTATTTAATGTCACCACCTGAGGTCAGAAGTAAATTCCCCTCAATTTATGAAAACGCTTTAAAACCAATAAGCGTAAAAGTCTCCTTGATTCCTGGTAAAGTTTGAATTTTATCTGTCACAAAGTGACCGATATCAGTGTTGTCTGAAAGGTAAGCCTTTATTAATAAGTCATGTTCACCTGAAATGGAATGAATTTCTGATATACTTTCAACACCAAGAATAGCTTCATCAGCTACATTGTAAGCCTTACCTAGTTCACATTTACAAAATATAAATATTGTTTGCATGATTTTACTCAGATTTATTTTTGGCAACAGATCTTAACATAAAATTGGGTACGTGTGACCCCATTCCGATGATATTAGTTTTTTTGATATTGTTATTTTGTGCAGGAATAGAATTTTTGTTGCCAGCATTATTAGTATTTTTATTGGCTTTGGCTCGTTTTGCTTTTTTTCGGCTATTCTTTTTTTCAGGAGGATCAAATTCAGATTCCAAATTACCTTCAATTGATAATATTGGAATTTTCTTACCAATTAACTTGTACACTGCATCTAGGTATTTTTCGTCCTTATCTGTTCCGATTGTTAGAGCGCGTCCTTTACGACCCGCTCTTCCGGTGCGGCCGATACGGTGTATATAATCCTCTGCATGCGAGGGAACGTCAAAATTGAATACATGTGAGACTTTTGGAATATCCAGTCCACGGGCCGCCACGTCACTTGCTACAAGAAACTTTGTTTCGCCTTTCTTAAATGTTTCCAAAGTTTCCAAGCGGGCAGGTTGGGACATGTTGCCATGCAAGGTATTGGAGTTGAAGCCGTGTTTTCTTAATGAACGATCTAGGGTATCCACATCTTTTTTACGGTTACAAAAAATAATCGCATTTTCTATATCTTCCGAATTGATTATTTTTCTCAATGTATGCCGTTTTACATAATCTTTATCCGGAACAATTGTTAGGTATTGATCAACTGTTTCGGCTGTGGCTACTTTAGGGCTAACAGTAATTTTTTTAGGATTAATTAGAAATTTTTCGGCTAATTTTCGAATTTCTATTGGAATGGTGGCCGAGAAGAAAAGAGTTTGCCTGATTGGTGGTAGTAAACTGACTATTTTTGTTACGTCGGGCATAAAGCCCATATCCATCATTCTGTCTGCTTCATCAATAACTAGGACTTTAATATCCGTAAGGAGTATTCGTCCACGCTCAAAATGATCAAGGAGCCGACCCGGTGTAGCGATTAAAACATCGACACCTCTATTGAGTTTTAAGTTTTGTTCTTCGAAGGACACTCCCCCAATAAGCAATGCCATTGAAAGCTTGTGATATTTACCATAAATTTCGAAATTTTCGGCAATTTGGGTGGCTAATTCGCGGGTTGGCGTAAGAATAAGAGAGCGTGCCATTCGAGCTCTACTACGACCCGAAGCAAGTATTTCAATCATCGGCAAAGTGAA
>PBWY01000068.1 GCA_002727395.1 Rhodospirillales bacterium
AGTCGTGCGGCGGAATAGTATAATTAGTGCAAATGCAAGGATAAGATTCGCCAGAATGGTTGCCAAATAAATTCCGTCATATGATGATAGGCCAAAAGCCTTAAAAGTTTTAGCTAAAAATAGAGGACCGAAACCGTACTGATTTGAACCCAGACTTATTGCATCTGGTGCATTATCGATTGAATGTGCAATGGCGGCGTAATGGTGAGTATAAAACCCTGTCGAAGATGCGTTACCGATGTATCGTCTTATATCTTTGAAGACTTTTGGTTCTGTTTGTGCATTTCGTTGAAAAAGGACCGCAGCCTTTAAGTAGAGTTCTGCCGTATCCTGCCCAAACTTTTGGCCTAAATGATCCCAAACTAAATCCTTGCTATTGTTTTCGTAATTTCTTTGGAAACCTACGAGGTGACTGGCAAAACTTCCATAATGAGGAATTATATTTCTTATATTTTTAGATTGAACGCAGTCTCGAAACTTTTTTATGCCATTTTTGGGGATGTTGTATTTAAAAAAACATAGCTCTTGAGGTTTATTCGTATTGGTTTTCCAGAGAGCAATAATAGAATTTTCGAAATAATTAGATAATAAATTCTCAATTTTTTCTTTTTTTATTGGCTTGTTTTCGGGTCGGTGCAAATAAACAAACAAAGAATCGTTTGTCTTGCCGAAATTATCTAAATAGTTTTTGAATTGTGTGCTAGTGATTTTAAATTCTATATCCTCTCCTACACCATTTTCAAATTTACCTGAAATATTTGAGGATATCCCCTCATCAAAATGTGTTTCTGAGTTAATTGTCCCATGGAATAAAATTGGTAAGGCTAAAGTAAAGGAAGCCAATAACAAAACTAATGATTTTATTGTTTTTGGAAAAAGTAAAATCAGATTATGGAATACGTGAAGATGTCTAACTGCGTAGATTGCTATACCAACACCTATTATACCCACAAAAAGCCTTAAATTACCCCCCAAAGTTTTTAAAATTATTACCTGGTCAGTCACGCCAAAAATTGGCGTTGCTAGTCGGTAAAAGACAAAAGCTGTTATTAATGCAAGAATTCCCAAAATAGATAGAAGAGTGAAACCTCTAATGTTGAAGGGATCACTTGAAAGAAAGAGCATCTTTACATTATTCACTTGACCAAAAATGCTGAACAAAAATACTAATACAAACCCAACGATGTAGATACCACGAAATATTCTCCAAAGCCCGACGGGAATATCAAAATTAGAGGCTAGAAAAAAACTAAAAGCATAAGTTACCAACACTGTGGCAATAAGTTGTAAGCACAACAGCTCAAGCACAAAAGAAGCTTTGTGTTGAATTTTCATCATCGGTAACCGTCAAATTTTCGGTAAAATATTAGGTTGCTATAAGTACTAAAGGTTTGATATTCAACCACTCTTAACCCTAACTTAATATTAATTAATTAAATCTTTTTCTATAATAAATTTCGATTCTGATTTATGTTAGGTAATAATACAAGGTATCCTCGTCGATTTCTATGGTTTGTGCAGGTCAGGAATGGGCAAGGCAGCACATAAGTTATTAGTATATGGTTTTTAGGCAGAGACGATGTTTAAAGAAAATTCGGAAGTGATTGAGGGCATAGAGCGCATTCCTCAAAATTATAAAGGTTTTTTGGAACTTGCCTCCAAAGAAAAAAGTGAGTTGTATATTTTTGGGGCAGATATTGCAGGAAAAGCTGTACAAAAAATACTTGAATCCGAAGGAATTAAGGTAAAGGGGTTTCTCGATAATAACAAAAACAAGTGTAATATTGAGCTGAATGGAGTTCATGTCTTTCACGCACCGCATTTAGATACCATGTCAAAGGATAGTGTGGTTCTGATTGCCTCGACGTATATCGCGGATATTATAGAGCAGCTTGAATCCCAGGGTTTTTATAATTGGGCGCCTATTTCCTTTATTATTGAGGAAAATAAGAATGCTGATTTTCGTTCATTGATTGATGGAGATCTACAGCGGAACCACTCCGGCGGACAATTTACAAAGGACTTTGTAGACTTTGCAATTTCCAACATGGTTAATTCTCAGAAAAAATATCTCGACCCTAACCTTTTATTTATTCGTAGCGTTGATCTAGTCTTGACTGAGAGATGTTCTTTGAAATGTAAGGACTGCGCCAATTTGATGCAGTATTACGAGAACCCTCAAAACATTGCCAAGCAAGAGCTTATCGACGATTTGGATGATTTGGTGTCTGTTGCTGATGAGATCAATGAAATTCGTATCATCGGAGGGGAGCCTCTAATGAATAAGGATTTTCATGAAGTTTCGGCCAGAGCGGCGTCCTGCAAACAGGTAAACAAGGTGGTGATTTACACGAACGGGACAATTTGTCCACCCGATGAAAAATTACGAGTTTTACAAGATGACAAGATTTTTGTCTTCATAACCACCTATGGTGATTTATCGAGAAACGCAGAGAAACTTAAGAATAAACTGATTGAGCTTGATATTCAGTTTAACTACCAGCCTGCATACGGCTGGACGGAGTGTGGGGGTATTGAGATTTGGGATAGAAAACCTGAAGACAACATTGAAATTTTTAAAAATTGCTGTGCTAAGCATTTTACGACAATGACAGATGGGAAAATGTTTAGGTGCCCGTTTTCCGCTAATGCTGAACGCCTAAGAGCAATCCCACAGGCAGATAGTGATTTTGCCTCAGTTCGTGGCGCAAGGAATTTTAATTCAGAGCAGATTTTGAAAATCAAAAAGAAGCTCAAGTGGTTCTTAAGACAAAAACCGGTTTTGGCGGCCTGTGATTCGTGTAACGGTCGGACTTATGGAGATCCGGAAATCACGCCAGGAATACAGGCAAAGAAAGCAGTGGAACACACTAAATACGCAAGGTAGTAGGTATGCTCCAAAAAAGCGTAAAGAAGGCTTTCGAAAAAGATGGCGTATACATCTGGAAGAAGTTAATACCCTCTGCGAAGGCAGATGACCTTCGTGATTTGGTCTTGGATATGGCTGAGTACGAAAAAAAAATTGGTGACAAATATATATACCCTTTTGATCCTAGTGGAAAAACCCAGAGAGTTTGGAACCTGACAAATAAAAGTCAGGAATTTCGTTCTTTGTTGGAAATTGATGAGCTAAATGAAATGATGAATTTCATTTTTGCCAGGTCAACAAAACATCAATTGTTTCATCTCAGTAGTTTTCAAGCCAATATTATATCTCCTGGTGCACCCAAACAGAAGTTACACATGGATACGCCTTTCCCAGAACCTATTCCTCCTTGGGCAGCAAAAGCAAATAGTATTTGGATGTTAAACGATTTTACCGAAATAAATGGTGCGACAGAATTCCTCAGGGGCTCACATAAAATTGATAGAAAGCCCAACCAGGAGGCTGATCAAGAATTACCACTTGAATTGGCGACGGGATTGAAAGGGAGCGTATTATTTACTCATGGTAATCTCTGGCATTGTGCTGGTGCCAATAACTCCCGAGATGTAAGGGTAGGATTGTTATGCAGCTTTGCGGCAAGTTATATGAAGGAAATAGCATCGGAAGAGGATCAGTCCATTATAATATCTGACAGCGTAAAGGCAGAACTTTCTGACAAACTTTTGGCTGTTTTGGGAGTGGGTCACGGAATTAAACAAGGTGCTATGGTGGACCACGATGAAGGAAAACGCTGATATTTTTGTTTCCATTATAGTGCCATTTTACAACGCGGAAAAAACCATCGAAAGGTGTATTACTAGTGTTATTTCTCAGGATTATGAGGACTTCGAATTAATCCTAATTGATGATTGTGGCGAAGATGCTGCAGGTGACCTTGTTAAAAAACATTCACAAAAAGATAATAGAATAAAAGTTTTTACTCACAATATAAACAAAGGCGTGTCGGCGGCCCGAAATACCGGTTTAAAGGTCTCTAAAGGAACTCATATAATGTTTCTTGATTCTGATGATTATCTTTTGCCCAATTATCTGAAGACAATGGCTGGGTTGGCATTAAATGTTGAGATGGTATCAAGTTCATTTTCTATTCAAAACAATAGACGATCTCTGGATCTGAGGAGCCACGGGCTTGATCGGAGTAAGAGCTTTGGACAAAAGGAGCTTTCAGCCTATATCGAAAAATATTTTCTTAAACCGTATGTTTATACCATGTTGGTGCATTGCTGGAATAAACTCTTTGACGCGGAAATTATAAAATCAAATGGATTAGAGTTTGACGAAACACTTAGCCAACTTGAGGATATTCAGTTTGTTTCAAGGTATCTGAGATATGTTAAAACTTTAAAATTTTGTGATGTTGCTGGTTACGTCCAATCGCGTCAGAGTGGGGCTAATAATTTAAGTCTTTTTTCAGGTCTCGGCGGGAAACAGGCGGTAGAAGATAGCTTGAGTGCCTTGGTGCCTATTGGTGAATTAAAACACGCTTTAGATAAAAAGTTTAACAACGATGTCAGCTCATCCTATTCACATTTTTTATCTTCAATGTCCATCTTATTTTGTATTAGAATGGGCCGAAGATTTTGGGCTGAGCCGTCGGTATTGGCTTTGTCCTCTATCAATGCTTGGCTAAGTTCTAGAAAATTAAGACAGCATTACCCATTTTATAAAAGGGTGGCCGGTGAGTCTAATCTTCTAAGGTTTTCAATAACCAGGTTACCCTCTTTCGTTTCTGTTTTTTTGTTAATTTTGGTTGCTCGCAACCGTTAATCATTTCACTTTGACTTTACGGAAAAACCTTTAACGCGGTTATTTTATTCCGTTTTCAGTTATAAGACCTGTGACCAGGCGCTTAGGCGTTACGTCAAAAGCCGGGTTGGAGGCTTCAACTCCATCGGGGCAAATTTGTACGTCGATCAATTCCCCGTTTTCTTTTTTTCCTTGAATATGGGTTACCTCATGCGGTCCGCGATTTTCAATGGGTATCTCAGAGATCCCGTCATTGAGATTTTCATCTATGGTCGAAGAAGGAAGAGCAACGTAGAATGGAATATTATTATCTTTTGCTGCTAGTGCTTTCAAATAGGTGCCAATCTTATTACAAACATCGCCAGTGCTTGTAGTGCGATCTGATCCGACAATACATAAGTCTACTAAACCGCGCTGCATTAAGTGGCCACCGGCATTGTCCACGATCAATGTATGCGGAATTTGATTATGCATTAACTCCCATGTTGTCAGTGCAGCGCCCTGATTACGCGGTCGTGTCTCATCTACCCATACCTCAATAGGAACTTTATTTTCAGATGCTTCATAAATAGGAGCGGTAGCCGTCCCTCTGTCTACTGTAGCGAGCCACCCCGCATTGCAATGAGTCAAAATACGCACAGGGTCTCCATTAGATTTTCGAAGAAAAATGTCTTCAATAATTTTTGCGCCGTGTTCCCCAATACGACGATTTATTTCGATATCCTCTTCCGCCATCAAATCCGCTAATTCCAAGGAGGCCCCGGCCCGCATCTCTTCGGAAGTTCCTTTTAAATTTTCCTGCATTCGCTCAACTGCCCAGGCCAAATTAATGGCGGTTGGGCGTGCAGAATTCAGAAACTTACCTGCGGAAATTAAATTTTCATCGCTCGCATCTTCTTGCATCGCCATAGCCATTCCGTAGGCTGCGGTAACACCTATTAGAGGGGCCCCACGAACCCACATATCACGGATTGCCGTCATCGTTTCCTGACACGATGTTATGTTTACGATCGAAAACTTATGTGGGAGCCATCTTTGATCAATGATCTTGACTGCACCGGAATCTTCTTCTCTCCAAATAGATTTGTAATTTCTGCCATTTACTAACATGATATAATCTGTCCAGTCTGAAATAAGTTATTTAGAATTATAATCTATGGGTTATAAGCTTTCGTCAAAACCGATGATCTTAGTTTTATTTTTTCGGTAAGACTTTATATGACATTGTTGGGGTTTATTGGTATGCAAAATGAGGTTGTGAAATGTCTGAAGTAAAGCTTGGTGTGATAGGCGGTTCGGGAATTTACGAAATTGACGGGGTTCAGGACGGGCAATGGAATAGTATTGAGACGCCATTTGGACGTCCCTCCGACGAAATTTATACAGGGGTGTTAAATGATGTGGATGTTGCCTTTATTCCTCGCCACGGTCGGGGCCATGTTCATAATCCTAGTAATGTGCCCTATATTGCTAATATTTGTGCTTTGAAAATGCTTGGAGTTACAGACGTTATTGCATTATCAGCGTGTGGAAGCCTTAAAGAAAGTTTAAAGCCAGGAGACTTTGTGCTGGTGGATCAATATATTGATCGCACTTACAAGCGGGAAAAAACTTTTTTCAGTCGAGAGTGTGTGGCGCATGTTAGCTTAGCGGACCCGGTGTGCAATAGAATGGTAGAATTTTGCAAGGAAGCAATGGAAAACCTACAATTAAATTATCACCCTACCGGAACTTATATAACGATGGAGGGGCCTCAATTTTCAACAAAGGCTGAATCTCTATTATATAAAGAAAAATGGGGATGTGACGTAATTGGAATGACAAATATGCCGGAGGCAAAACTCGCCAGAGAAGCAGAAATTTGTTATGCTTCTGTCGCAATGGTCACAGACTTTGATTGTTGGCACCCCGATCATGAGAACGTGGAGGTAGCCGATATTATTACCACGCTATCCCAAAATGCCTCGGCGGCAAAAAATCTTATAATTGAGGTTACAAAAAATTTATCAGAGAAACGGGAAAAATGTGAGCAAGGCTGTGACCACGCCCTTGAGTATGCAATTATCACTGACCAGTCAAATATTTCACTTGAGGAACAGAGAATTTTGAACCCCATAGCTGGCCGCCTTTTCAAAAGAAATAGTTAAACCTCACCGAGGATTAAAAATGAATTTAAGCCAATTTATTCGTACCATACCCGATTTTCCTGAGCCGGGTATTATGTTTCGTGATGTTACTACCCTTTTCGGAAACCCGAACGCATTCAAAACCATGATTTTGTCTTTCGAAGAAGTATGGAAAGACCAAAATATTGACTATATAGCGGGCATCGATGCACGTGGTTTTATAATTGGTGGCGCATTAGCGCATCATCTTAGTGTGGGTTTTGTTCCTGTACGAAAAAAAGGTAAATTGCCCTATAAAACGATAGAGGAAAATTATGATCTGGAGTATGGAACTGCAACACTGGAGCTACATACTGATGCAGTTTCCGCAGGGTCACAGGTTTTAGTAGTTGACGATTTAATTGCAACAGGGGGTACAGCAATTGCGGCAATTACATTATTAAGAAAGTTGCAAGCTAAACTAGTTGGCTGCGCATTTTTAGTGGATCTGCCGGACTTAGGGGGATCTAAAAGAATTATTGAAATGGGAATAGAAGTTAAATCACTTTGTTCATTTGATGGTGAATAGATTTGAATGCGCCCACGTTTTCTTAAGGCTATTTTAATAGAAACATCTGGAAAATTATTGAGGCTACAGGGATATGTATTTTGAAAATCTTTGGCGTGATGAAGACGTTAACAAAATGCTTAAAGAGGGAGAAAAGAGCCCCCTAAATAGAGATTTGATATATCGAGTTTACTCTTCTCGGTTGATTGGCAGGATCCCCGATTTAGTAATGCATGGAGGGGGTAACACTTCCTGTAAAAGTAAGGCAAAAAATTTGTTTGGTGAGGAAGTTGATGTTTTGTGTGTGAAAGGGTCAAGTTGGGATCTAGGCTCGATAGAAGCACCCGGTTTGCCGGCGGTGAAGCTAGAACCTTTATTGAGGCTACGGGAACTTAGCACTCTTTCAGATGAGGACATGGTCAATGTCCAGAGAGCTAACCTAGTTGATTCGTCGTCTCCTAATCCGTCTATTGAAACATTATTGCATGCTTTTTTGCCTCATAAATTTATTGATCACACTCATTCTACCCCGTTTCTTTCATTAGCAAATTTGCCAAATTCAGAATTAATTTTAAAAGAGATTTTTGGAAATAAATTGGCCATCGTTCCTTACGTGATGCCAGGTTTCGATCTCGCGAAAGAGGCAGCCAAGGTCTATGATGAAAACCAAAATATAGAAGGTCTATTACTTGCAAAACATGGTCACTTCACCTGGGGTTCTACTGCGAAAGAATCATATGATAGAGTTATTGACCAGACCAATCTTTTAGAGGAGTGGTTGGCACATCGCCGCGTTAGCAGGGGAGTTAAAAAAAGCCATGTGGAAAAGAAGCAAGTCCTAAAATTTCTCCAAACCTTACGTGGGGTACTTTCGGATCAAGCGGCCGCAGGCGCTACTCCTCCCGTTCTACATTTAATTGATAATTTGGATGTGATAGAATTTTTAGAGCGCGAAGACGTTATGGTCCTTTCAAAAGCTGGAGTGGCAACGCCGGATCATGTGATCCGTATCAAAGCACACCCGTTGTTAATTAAAAGGAATGAAATAAAAAACAGTCGCGCCGCATTAACTGCAAAAATAAAAGATTATATCAAAAGTTATAAAAAATATTTTGAACGGTATTCCGGCTCAAGCCAAGTACCAAAAACAATGCTTTCTCCTTTGCCTAATTTAATTTGGGCTCAGGGGGTCGGTCTTATAGGAATTGGTTCCAGCAGAAAAAGTGCAAAAATAATCACCGATTTGGCGCAACAAAATATTAGAGTTATGGCAGATGGTGCTGATGCTGGGGGCTTTAAGCCGGTCAATGCAAAGGAACTTTTTGATATGGAATATTGGTCGCTTGAGCAAGCTAAGTTGGGAAAGTCCATGCCACCGATTTTGCAGGGGCGTGTGGTAATTATTACTGGAGCAGCTGGAACGATCGGAAGAAGTATAGCTGAAAAGTTTCGTTTAAAGGGTGCGGACGTTTTACTTGTTGATCAAGATAGGGGTGCTCTCGATAATACTTTAGAAAATTTGGATCAGGAGGTCTCCGCATTTGCAGTTGATCTTACAAAGTCGGATGCAGCGTCTAAGGTTGTCGATTATGCAGTTTCGAAATTTGGTGGAATTGACGTGCTGGTTTCAAACGCGGGGAACGCACCACAGTCAGGCATCGCTGAGATGAATGAAAGCTTGTTGAGAGATAGTTTTGAACTTAATTTCTTTGCGCATTTCCGCTTGGCCCAAGAGGTTTTCAAGGTCTTTAAGAAACAATCTTTCGGTGGCCAAATGCTTTTTAATGTTTCAAAACAAGCGGTGAACCCGGGTAAAAACTTTGGTGCCTACGGGATACCTAAAGCCGCACTTTTTTTTCTCGTACGCCAACTCGCATTAGAATTTGGTAAAGATGGTGTGAGGGTAAACGGAGTAAACGCAGATCGTATCAGGTCGGGTATGTTAAACCAAGACGTAATCAAAGAACGGGCAAAGGCGAGAGGTGTTGATGAAAAAACGTATCTTTCAGGTAATCTCTTGAACAAGGAAGTGGAGGCAGAACATGTGGCCGAAGCCTTCCTTTCCCTAGTTCTTAGTGAACGGACAACTGGCCATGTTATGACGGTTGATGGCGGAAATATGGAGGCGGCGTTAAGATGAAGCTGTTGCCATTATAGAATGCGGGTAATAAATCTGGCGCGCACAGTATGGCATAAGAAATTGGAGCTTTCCCAATGGTTTCTATCGTTCCAGTAATTTTAGCTGGCGGCTCTGGAATGCGCCTTTGGCCTGTTTCTCGCGAGAGTATGCCAAAACAATTCGTTCCCTTAGTGGGAAAGAGGAGCCTTTTTCAAGAGTCTGTGTTGCGCTTGAAAGGGCAAGACTTGCAATCTTCTAAAGTTATCACATCATCGAACTATCGTTTCCTTGTTTCAAAACAACTTAAGGAAATTTGTTCGGACGCAAAAGTGTATCTAGAACCGGTGGGCAAGAATACGGCGCCCGCGATAATCGCTGCCGCTCAATTGTCCGAGGAGAGGAATCCAGGTTCTTTAATGTTAGTTGCGCCTTCTGATCATTATATACCTGACGTTAAGACCTTCAATGAGAGTATATTGGAAGCAAAGAATGCAGCAGAACTTGGAGATATTATTACTTTTGGGGTCCGGCCAACTCGGCCAGAGACGGGCTATGGGTATATAGAGAGAGGTCATGAACGAATAGGACCATGCCGAAAGGTAAACAATTTTATTGAAAAGCCAAATTCTAAAACCGCGCAAAAGATATTAGACAGCGGAGACTTTCTTTGGAATGCAGGGATTTTTTTATTTAGGACAGATGTTATGCTTTCTCTAGCAGAAAAATATCAACCTGATATGACATCGGCCGTAAGACTCTCTATCCAGAATGGAGAAGCCGACTTGGAATTTTTCCGTTTTGAATCAAAGTCCTGGGGGGGCATCGGAGAAGTTTCGATTGATTATGCAATCATGGAAAAAGCAGAGAACCTATCTTGTATTGAATTAAAATCGGAATGGCATGATTTGGGGGATTGGCAATCAGTTTCAGAGGTTATTGGCCATGATAAAGATCATAATCTCATAACAAAAAACTCCACCAGTAAAAATTGTAAAAATACCACTCTATGGTCGACCTCGGAAAGAATGCATATAGCAGGTTTGGGGCTAGACAATATCATTGCAGTCGCCACGGAAGATGCCGTTCTTGTTGCTAACGCTGATCGCACTCAAGAGGTCAAAGAAATCGTTGCGGAGTTGGAAAAAAATGATGTTAATCAAGCAAAGCAGCATGTCAGGGACGAACGACCTTGGGGTTGGTTCGAAAGCCTCATTGATTTGCCAACTTATCAGGTAAAAATATTACATGTTTACCCAGGTGCACGATTGTCACTTCAAAGTCATAAATTTCGATCAGAACATTGGGTAGTGG
>PBWY01000069.1 GCA_002727395.1 Rhodospirillales bacterium
AACAACTCTTCTTTCAATAATTTCCGTTGAGTTCTTAGATCCTGAATCTCTCCTTCCATATTATTATATCTACGAACACCCAAAAGTGCCATACCCATTATTCCAACTGTACTACCTATTAATAAGCCTATTGTAAATAACAACCATTCATTCATTATTATCTCCTTATAACTAAAACACCACTATTTTTTGGGTTACTCTTTGCAAGATCTGTTACTACCTGCCGGACTTGGTCATCATAGCCAACCATGATGATGATTACATCACAAATCCCTCCTAGGTGCTTTAAAGATCGTGACGCTTTAGCACCTTTCTTAACCAAATCTTTAACCGCATTTTTACTTAAATCATATACGTAAACATTCTTGAATCTTTGGCTATTCAGAACATGGGTTGCCATATGATTTCCCATAGCACCAACGCCAACAAACCCAACATTCATCATAATTGTTCTCCATTTGCGTTAAATCATAAAATAATTCCAAAGGAAAAGACGACAAGTGAATACATCATTAGATTTCGCAAAAATCCTTTAGAATCACTTTTAACTAGGTTCTAAAATTATTTAGATATTACTAAAACCACGACTAGGCGTGACTGGGTTCTTTTTTATCTGTTATTGTAACTTTAGATGCAGTTTCGTCATCTAATTTTTCGGATTCCAAGGTCTTTTCATTCATTGTTTGATCAGCGGCTGCGCCATTACTTACTTCAATTCTCTCAATATTATTTTCGTCGACAGGGTCAGGATTTTTCGATTGATTTGATTGATTTTCTTTACTATCGGCGTCTTTTTCGGATCTATCATTACTAGATTCATGATCATTTTTCCCATCGGTCTGGCCATTTGCTTTATTTGCGCGTTGTTTCTGACCAAGCTTATTTTCCGCGGCGGCGTTTATATTTATAGCTCTATAATAATGTTCCGCATGCTGATAATAATTCTCCGCCTTTACTGGATCACCAGCAGTTGCAGCCTCTCGTGCTAATGCTTGGTATTTATCAACAACCTGTTTAGCAGAGCCCCGCACTTTTACGTCAGGACCATTACTGTCAAAACTATTACTACGCTGAGGTCGGTTTCCACGACCTGAGTTACCACGGCCGCGTGAGCGCCGGCTATTTGAACCTGATCTCATAAATTTTTATCCGGTTATTGTTGTCAATTACCCCGAGCGGCTTACAAACCAAGTTTGTCGTCCCAACGTCCACAATCCACAACCCTATAAGGTTATTGCAGCGGATCTGCTTACGCAGCCTATTTAGGAACATTAAGGTGAGTGGCAGATTGCCTTATTCATTCACCGTAAACCCACAGTAGTGGGGTTCGAGAGGATTTCCAAGCCCTTTTTTTATTTTAATTAATTCTGCCCTTTTCCAAAGATACAACATCTTTCCACATCATTTAAATCTAATAGGGTTTTAAGATGTATAAAGGAGGAATCGGTAAATAATTTTATCACCGACTGCGCCTGGCCTTTACCAAATTCAATAATTACAACCCCTTCTGGTTTAAGTAATTTTAATAAATGAAAACAGAGATGGCGATATGCGGAAAGTCCATCACAACCTCCAAATAATGCCAATTCCGGTTCGTAATGAGAAACCTCTGGTTCTAGAAGGTGCTTTTCCTTTATAGAAATATAAGGGGGATTTGATATTATAATATCAAATCTTTGGGAAAGATCTTCACCCCAAGAGGATTTTATAAATTTTATTCTATCTCCGACCAAGTTATGCTCGGCATTACTACGTGCTATACGTAATGCTGGCTCAGAAATGTCAACACCCACACCACTTGCGAGCGGCAACTCTCTAAGCAACGAAATAATCAGACAACCACTACCCGTACCTATATCAAGAGCTGATATTGCTTTTTCTTTGTTTTCAATAGAGTCTATCGCCGCCTGTACCAATATTTCACTTTCTGGACGCGGATCAAGTACGTCTTGGCTAACCTTAAATGGCAAGCTCCAAAACTCCCTTTGACCCACCAAGTGAGAAACCGGTTCCCTTAATGCCCTACGTTGAATTAACTCATCAAATAACTTTATTGTTTCTGAACTCAATAATCGTTCCGGGTTGGATAAGATCGTTAACTGATCAATCTTTGCGGCATGACATAAGAGTATTTTTGAGTCTAACCTTGGCTCCTGGATACCTGCCGCTGATAACTTTGATGTAGCAAATTTCATTGCAGCGGTAATAGTAGTGCAATTCACTTCTCAGAGAGCTCCGCCAACAAGGTAGCCTGATCATCCGCCGTTAAGGCATCCACAACCTCATCTAGAGCTCCTCCCTCTATAATTTTATCTAATTTATGCAAGGTTAATCCTATTCGATGATCGGTGACCCTGCCCTGAGGAAAATTATATGTCCTAATTCTTTCCGAACGGTCACCCGTTCCTACCTGATTTTTTCGATTTTTTGCTCGTTCCTCTGCAAGGGCTATACGTTCTGCCTCATAAATGCGAGCTCTCAGAACTTTCATAGCCTTAGCACGATTTTTATGCTGCGATTTTTCGTCTTGTTGGCTGACAACAATTCCAGTCGGAAGATGCGTTATACGTACTGCGCTGTCCGTAGTATTAACATGCTGTCCGCCAGCCCCTTGCGATCGAAAAGTATCAATTCTTAAATCTTTTTCTTCGACAACAACATCCACTTCTTCGGCTTCCGGCATAACTGCCACAGTAGCTGCTGAGGTATGAATTCGGCCGCCCGACTCTGTATCTGGTATTCGTTGCACACGATGCACACCAGACTCAAATTTTAAACGAGCAAAAACCCCTTTTCCCGAGATTTCTGCTACACCTTCCTTTAGTCCACCTATTCCTGTATCAGAAACTTGCATAGCCTCAAATTTCCATCCATGCCGTTCTGAATAACGTTGATACATTCTAAATAAATCAGCCGCAAATAAAGCGGCTTCTTCTCCCCCGGTGCCTGCTCGGACCTCCAGTATAGCATTCTTTTCATCAGCTAAATCCCTAGGCAATAAAAGGATATTTAGTTTTTTTTCTATTTCTGGCAAACGCGAGCGGGACATAAACATTTCCTCTTCCGCCAAATCTCGCATATCTTGATCTATATTCGTATCAGCAATCATACCACCGAGATCTGCTATCTCATTTTGCAAAGCACGCAATTCTTCAATACACTCAACGACAGGGGTTAATTCAGAATATTCTTTTGAAAAACTTACAAACTCTTCGGGATTAGTAACATTTGCACCTGACATAAGTTGCGTCAGCTCCTCTCGCCGCCTAACCAAATTATCAAGTTTCTCATCCAGATTCACAGTTTTTACCTTTCGGCAACTAAAAGTAGTATGTCTTCAACTAACCATCCGAACATTTTAAAAGCCACTTTAAAAAATAATTAATATTTTGATTTACTACGTTTGTTTTTCGACAAAAGCGAGGGTTCGAATTTTGTTAAACAAAAACTTCTAAAGAAACCGAGAAAGATGGTCTGTTAGAGTATCTACACTAACTTCTTCTTGGTTTCCCGTATCAAGATTCCTCAAAGTTACCAAACCTCGTTGTATTTCATCAGGTCCTATTAACACTGCAAATATCGCATTTAACTTATTGGCACGTTTCAATCGGCGGCTCATATTACCGCGATAACCTAATTCGACAACATTTCCAGCCGACCGCAGGTTTTTTGCCAATAATAGGGCTTCCATCTGTAAGTCTGCCACAACCGGAATAACAGCAATTGGTCTTTTTCTAGCAGGGGAATAGTTCACTAGCATCGCCATACGCTCTATGCCTGCTGCCCAACCAACCCCAGCGATCATTGGACCACCCATCTGTTCGACAAGGCCATCATATCTTCCACCTGCAAGAATTGTCCCTTGGGCTCCAAGATCTCGAGTAGTAAATTCAAAAGCAGTATGACAATAATAATCCAAACCCCTTACCAAGCGCGGGTTCAACTCATAGGAAATAGATAATTTATCTAAGCCTTCTTTTACCCCCGAAAAAAAATCTTTCGACTCAGTATCAAGACTTTCGGTAAACTCCGGAGCATTCTCTATTATTTTTTGATCACCCTTATCTTTAGAATCAAGAACTCTCAGAGGATTCCGGTCCAGTCGCCGGCGGCTATCCTCAGAGAGTTGATCGCGATAGTCTCTAAGATAATTGATCAATTTATGCCTGTAACCTTTTCTGCTTACTTTATTGCCAAGCGTGTTTATTTCTAAGGTACATTGCGACAAAATACCTAATCCATCCAACATACTTGATGCCAATGCTATAACTTCTATATCACCAATCACCTCTGGCACACCGAGCAGCTCGACGCCTATTTGATGAAATTGTCTGAACCTGCCTTTTTGTGGACGCTCGTAACGAAACATTGGACCATTATAAAAATACTTCAGCGGCAGATTTTGTTTTAAACCGGAAGAAATCAGCATTCGGGCGACCCCAGCCGTACCCTCAGGCCTTAATGTAATTTCATCCCCCGCTTTGTCGGAAAAGGTATACATTTCTTTGGTGACAATATCTGAAGTATCACCAAGTGTGCGTTTAAAAACATCTGAAAATTCAAATATGGGGGTTGCAATTTCTGAATAACCATACAATTCCGCAAAATAACGTAATTGATCAATGAGATAATTATGTTGTCTGAACTCCTCAGACATGATGTCTCGTGTTCCACGGACCGGTTGCAATTCCCTCATTATTTAGCGCTCTTTAGGTTCACCAGAAGCCAAGATTTCTGGATCCATTCTAATATCACGTAAAACGACTCCAATACCACCAAGGGGTTCTATTTTTATCCCATCAACAAGTATATCAATCCCTCCAGCATTGCCAGTTGTAAGCGTTACCCCGGCCTCATTAGGCATTATAAATTCATCTCCTTTTTTCAAAATCTTTGAGATTAGTCTTGTCCCGGCAGAGTCCCTAACTTCCACCCAGGACGTCATCTTTGCAATCAAAACTATCCTATATTTACTATTGGAATATTTTGTATTTTTATCGACTAATCTTTCGTTATTTTCCAAACCACCAATTGTTCTTTCTTTATTCGTGATACGGTTTGAACCGTTTTGAAAATTTTTGTTTTCTTTAAAATCTACTTTTGGTTTAGGAATAACTTTCGTTTTTTCTTCTAAAGATATTTTATTATTAAGCTCTCCACTCCATTTGGGATTTTTTTTTACCGTGTTCTTTTCTGTGCCCTTTTTGAATTGAACTTTGGAACTTGATTCTTTTTCTATTATCTCGTTCGAGTTTTTTATATTATCAGGTAACGGAGGCTTCGCGACCCTTGGAAGCTTATTTTGATTGGTTTTTTTATCTAAAACTGAGATTTCTGGTGAAGATTTAGGCAATTCGGATACAAGTTTTTGTGAACTTTGTCCATAAATTGCTAAATAATACCATCCACCATAAGTAGAAGCAGCAAGTATAGCAGCAATCAATAACACAAATGTCGTGGGCAATCGTGCTTCGTTAATAGGAGACGGTGGTGATAATGATTGTGGTCTGATATTCTCATTTGTCACCTCCATATAACGTTGCATGACCTCTTTGACATCAAAACCAAGATAAGTAGCGTAGGCTCGTACAAAACCGGTAGCATAAGTTGGACCAGGTAATTGATCGAACCTACCTTCTTCTATTGCTTGTAAATATACTTCTCTAATCCTCAGATCATTCGCGATTTCAAACAAATCACGACCTGACTTTTCCCGTACGTCACGAAACGCTAGGGAAAATTCTCGGATGGTTTCATCAGAAGAGCCCAATTTAGACCTTTTTTTTTCAGACCTTGCCAAAATTAAACTCCCATAATTTAATTGGGCAATTAGTTTTGGAAATTGTTAGATGTGGTTAGTAACAGAAATAGTCTTTCTAAATCAATGGTTTCTTAACCTATTGATAAGTCAATTTTCGTCAATGGGAATACTATGATCATTAGCATATGCTGTTAATTTCTGCCTCAGACTATGGTCAGGCAAATTCAAAAGACCATCGACATATTTCGATAGAGCAGCAGCATTCACCCGCCTTAACATTGCTCTCACCGCGCCAACCTTAACGGGAGCCATGGATATTGTCCGGAACCCCAAGCCAATTAATGTCATAGCCTCCACCGGATTTCCTGCCATTTCACCACATAAAGAAATATCTACCCCTGCATTCTCGGTTTCCAAAACTAAATTTTTAAGAAGAGATAATATGCTTGGTGATAAAACATCATACCGATCCGAGACCCTTGGATTTCCTCGATCGGTAGCGAAAAGAAACTGAAATAAATCATTGCTACCCACTGACAAAAAATCAACGCAATTAAGCAACGGTCGAAGCTGCCACATCAAGCCAGGAACTTCTAGCATAACCCCAACACGTAATTGATTTGGAAGAACGCCGCCTCGTTTTTTTTCCCTTTCCAACTCCCTTCCGAGAATAGCCTTTGCAGCTTCAAATTCTGCAACCTCAGCGACCATGGGGAACATTATTGACAGATTTCTGCCATTCGCGCCGCGTATCAAAGCTCTCAATTGTTGTCTTAACATTGATGGCCTATCAAGAGCCACTCTAACCGCACGCCAACCCATATTTGGGTTTTCTTCAGCCATCGCATGAAAATAAGGTAACTGTTTGTCTCCGCCTATGTCTAAAGTTCGAAACATCACATTTTTACCGTCAGCCATTTCATAAATATTTCTGTATAGCTCGGTCTGCCCTTCAACGCTTGGAAATTCCTCTCTAACCATAAAAGGAATCTCCGTTCTATATAGTCCAATACCATCAACTCCAGTATCCTTGAGATTTTGTAAATCGATCATTAATCCAGCATTAAGGTTTAACGAAATTCTTTGACCATCTAGTGTTTTGGGTTCTTCTTCTTTTAAGGCCGCATAAATTTTTTGACGTTCATCCCTAGCCTTAATCGTTTTAGTGACCATTTGCTGAATGTCCTCACCGGGACGCACAAATACCTGTGCGTTATCTCCATCAACGATCACAGGATCATTTGGATCAATCCGTGCCAAAAGGTCGGTAATTCGGCCTACCACCGGTATATTTAGTGCTCGCGCCACAATAGTTACATGGGCAGTTGCTGAACCTTCTTCCAATAGCAGAGCACGCAATCGACGGGGTTCATAGTCAAGCAGTTCCGTTGGTCCCATATTATCAGCTAGTAAAACAACATCGGCTGGTAGTTGAACATCTCTAGCTGCTGTAATCGGCTTGGAACTGAGATGTTGTTGCAAGCGTCGTGCTATGTCATCAAAGTCATGCATGCGTTCTTTTAGATACGGGTCGGTTGCTAAATTCATTCGCATACGGATGTCATCTTGTACTTTCTGGACCGCCGCTTCAGCTGTGAGTCCGCTAGAAATCGCTTCTTTTAACCTACGTAGCCATCCAGAATCATGAGCCACGAGACGATATGCCTCTAGGATTTCATTGTGCTCACCCCTACCTGAGAGTTCTTTAACCGCGAACAACTCGTCGATAGCCTGCCGCATTTGAAATAGGGCGTTCTGCAGCCTTACCTGCTCTGCTTCAGGGTCTGTGGAAAACATCTCGGGAATTTGAATTCGTGGTTGGTGTAAAACCGCTTCACCTACCGCAACACCAGTATTTATGCTTATACCGGTCATTCTGAGCGGAAGGATAGCGTTACCTTCTGCTGTTATTTGTTCACTCCGTCCGATAAGATCTCCGCCGGCGATCAGTTCCGCTAGAACAACAACAATCATTTCCAGCGCCTCTACCTCCTCTTCGGTATATTCGCGTTTTGCTTTATTTTGAATAGCCAAAACTCCCCGCACACGACCCCCACGTAATATGGGGACACCCAGAAAAGAGTGATAAATTTCTTCACCGGTTTCTGGCCTGAACGCGAATTTGGGATGCGTTTGTGCATCGGCAAGATTAAGCACATGGGCATGCGCTGCGATATCCCCAATCAATCCCTCATCAACTCTAAGACGTGTTTTGTGAATTGCCGAAGGATTCAAGCCTTCTGTCGCGAATAATTCCAGTACTTCACCTGCTCGCATAACATAAACTGTACAAACTTCTGCGACTACCTCAGCTGCAATTACCTTGACGAGTTCATCCAAACGCTCGTGAGCTGTTCCGTTACTCGACATTGCGCCTTGAACACGCCTAAGCAGCGGTCTTAATGCTGTACCAACCGTTTTTGTCATTTCACCTTCATTGTCACCAAGCGATGAGAACCGGCTATTTCTTTTCTGTATCTAAGCCATAAGCAGTGTGCAAAACCCTCACCGCTAATTCCGTATATTCTTCGGAAACCAGAATACTAACTTTAATTTCAGATGTTGATATTACCTGAATATTAATTCCTTTTTCTGCTAATGCTTTAAACATCCGCTGCGCTACACCAGCATGGCTCCGCATACCAACACCAACCACAGAGATTTTTGAAACATTCGGATCAGCAATTAGTCGTATATATCCGAGCAAACCCTTATTAGCATCCAAAATGGAGCAGGTACGTTCAACATCTTGTTTATCAACCGTAAAGGTTAGGTCAGTTGCCTTTCCATCTTCAGAAACATTCTGCACTATCATGTCCACATTAACACTAGCCTCTGATAACGGCCCAAATATAGAAGCAGCAACTCCTGGTTTATCCGCTACGCCGACCAAAGTAATTTTAGCTTCGTCTTTACTATAAGCTATTCCACTGACAACTTCCTGTTCCACGATTTCATCCTCATTTACAACTAGTGTACCATCGGCCTCAGAAAAGGAGGATCTCACTTGGACCCTTACGTTATGGTTCATAGCGAGCTCAACCGAACGCGTTTGCAAAACTTTTGCACCGAGTGAAGCCATTTCGAGCATTTCTTCATATGTAATTCGATCAAGTTTTTTTGCTTTGCTAACAACCCTCGGATCACTCGTATATATACCATCTACGTCTGTAAAAATATCACAACGATCTGCTTTTAATGCAGCAGCAAGTGCTACGGCTGATGTATCTGACCCCCCTCTTCCAAGAGTTGTAATTCTATTGGTTGATCCCACTCCCTGAAACCCAGCTATTACTGCAACTTGTCCAGAACTTAACTGAGTTTCTATCTCACCAATTTCAATCGCTTTAATTCGTGCTTTTCCATATGAGTCATCAGTCTTCACAGGCAACTGCCAACCAAGCCAAGAACGAGCATCAACACCAATGTTTTGCAGTGTTAAAGCCAATAGCCCAGCGGTAATTTGTTCACCCGCTGCAACAACAGTATCATATTCTCTGGCATCATGAAGCGGCGCGGCTTTCACCGTCCAGTCTACAAGTTGGTTGGTCGTGCCCGACATAGCCGAAACAACGACTGCCACCTCGTTACCATGATCTACCTCTTTTTTAACTCTTTCAGCAACAGCCTTTATACGGTCGATATCTGCAACCGAGGTGCCACCAAATTTTTGGACAACCCGTATCATAATACATCCACCCGAATTTTTTCGATGCCGCTCGCAAGCCATCTCACAAAGAAAATATAAAAAAACTTTAAACTGCGTGCAGCGGGCGTCTTCTTACTCTATATCATGATTAAAATGCAAGTTATTCAGAATACCTGTTAATTGGATTAATCGGTGTATAATGTCGACACAATACAACAATAAGAAAAATACAATTGACCCTCAGGAAATTGAACGTTTTTCTGCCCTCTCTGAAAAGTGGTGGGATACAAAAGGTGAATTTGCCCCCTTACATCGTTTCAACCCAACGAGGTTAGAGTATATTCGTAAGAAAGTGTGCGATCATTTCAAACTTGACAAACATAATCTCCAGGTTTTAGACGGCCTGAAAGTACTTGATGTTGGTTGCGGTGGAGGTTTAGTGACGGAACCTATTGCGCGTATGGGGGCGGCAACTATCGGAATTGACGCATCGGAAAAATGTGTCGGCGTCGCTCGTCATCACGCAGAAATGAACCAATTGAATATTGATTACCGGACCAGTACCGCGGAAATATTGGCAGAAGAAAAATATGAGTTCGATATAATTCTAGCTCTCGAAATTATAGAACACGTACAAGACCGTGATCTATTCATTCAGGCCTGTACAAAGCTTATTAAACCCGGTGGCATTGGAATTTTTGCAACTCTTAATAGGACTGCAAAGTCTTTCTTTCAGGCAATCTTAGGTGCTGAGTATGTATTACGTTGGTTACCACGTGGCACTCATCAATGGGACCGTTTTGTTAAACCCTCTGAATTAGCAAACTCCCTAAAAGAACAAGGCCTGATAGTTTCAGACATATCAGGTGTAAAATTAAATATATTTAAAAATGATTGGTTTATATCAAATGATATCGCTGTGAATTATCTTCTATGTGCAGAAAAACCAAAGGGCAGAAGCCTTTCCTAGGAATATTATGATTTTTTTCAAGCATCATGCGTTGGAACCCAAGGTATCCGCTGCACTTCGATTCCCTCTTCACTAAGTTCTTCCGCCTCTTCGGCCGTCGCTTCACCGTGTATACTGCGCTCTTCAGTTTCACCATAATGAATTTTTCTGGCTTCGTCTGGAAATTTATCACCGACGTAGTCGCTGTTTTTTTCCACATGTTCTCGAATTTCTCGAAGGGCAGCAATATATTGCCCGACCTTTTTTTGCCCTTTTGATGACAGACGAACAGCTTTTTCATCCGTTTTTTTAGCGCCCGCGACCGAAGGGGCCATTAGCGCTTTACCGACGTGAGTATCACCGCAAATTGGACACTCTATTTTTTTAGCTCTCCGCTGTTTTTCGAAGTCTTCGCTGCTTGGGAACCAAATTTCAAAGGTGTGATCATTACTACATTTCAGATCAAAGACAATCATGATACCGAGATTACCTCCGGCTTAATGTTATTTATTGCTTTATTACAAATGATATCGTTATCTGTTAAATCAAGCATTACCTAATATCAAGCATGAAATGAATATAGATAATTTCATAAAACCCTCAGCATGGGTAACCCGATTTGCACCGTTGATAAAAGCTGGAGGTAAGGTTTTAGATCTCGCGTCAGGAAACGGTAGACATTCTGTATATATGAAGAACTTAGGTTTTGATGTAACAGCCATAGATCGCGACCACTCGGCCTTTTGCCAAGATCATGAAAATATCGAACTTCTAGAGACTGATTTGGAAAACCAAAAATCTTGGATTTTAGAGGGCTACCGTTTCGATGGGATCGTGATAACCAATTATCTATTCCGTCCGCTATTTCCACATATTATAAACTCCCTTGGTAAAAACGGTGTGTTAATATATGAGACATTTTGTAGAGGAAACGAAATTTTTGGCAAACCAAGAAGCCCGCACTACTTACTTAACAGTGGTGAACTTTTTTTTACCTTTTGCAAAGACCTAAGAGTAATAGCCTACGAAGAAGGTATTTTCGGTAAACGCAATAAATCTGCTAAACAACGTATTTGTGCTGTAAATGGCGCTTTGCCGCCTATCCCTACCTCATCTGCAGAAAATTAGCGAAGGCTTTTTTTATAGAGAATTAAAAACATATAAAAAACTATAGGAGAGGTTCGAGTTTCCCTGAAACATCCAAAGCAAAAAGCTCATCTGAACCACCAATGAGATTTTTGTTAATAAAAATTTGTGGTACAGATGTCCTTCCATTGGTTCTTTCAATCATTTCCAAACGTAAAGAGGGATCTGTGTCAACATTATATTCTGTATAGGTTGCACATTTTTTCTTTAAAAGAGATTTAGCACGTGCACAAAAAGGACAAAAGTCAGAAGAATAAATTTCAATATCAGACACAGAACAGCTTCCCTTATTATCTTCTACCGGCAAAACATTCAAAAAAATGCTTAACTTGGGAAATACTTGAAGTGAGCGGTGCCATCACGCTCTACCTGCTCAACAAGTCCAGTTTCCCAACTTAAATATTCCTTCATGTGGGTTTCAACGTTATCATCATGATCATAAGCCTTGTATTGAATATCGTTATTAATATCCGCCATATTTTCGAAGCCCGATTTCTCTGGAAAAGACATTGATCGCCAGGAGTCGGTCCCACCCTCAAGAAGTTTAATATCCCGATCAGTTAATGATAGAGCATCAGCTGCTGCATAGGCTGCAAGCATGCCATCAGAAGATGTAAATACTAGCCCTCCGTTTCCGGGAATTGAAGGTAAAGTTTCTTCTAAACGGGAACGAATTGCCCACCAAGCACCGGGGATATGTGAAGCTTTGTATTCTAGACTAGTAGCAACATCCACAACCGTCACCAAACCTTGGTTTAGACAATTTGATAAACTTTGTGGGTTAATAGAAACTATGGATTTGTTATCCAAAACAATTCGGGGTAACTGCGGAAATCCTTTTTCAAGTTCGAAATCATTTAATGCATTTCTTAGAACAAAAACATTTGGCCAACCCATTTGTTTTAACCAAGACGCCGTCATTGTCGCTCGGACACCATTATCATCTATTAGAATCAAGTAGCTCTTCAAAACTCCAACCCATTTATCTGTTGCTTGTACTAATTGGCCGCCCGGAGCGGAAATAGAACCAGGGAGGTGTCCTTCCTCGTATTCGTCAGGATTCCGAACATCAAGCAGAAACATTGATTTTATATTTTTTTGCTTCTGCCACTTTTGTAAAAGATCCATAGTTATTTCTTCAACACCAAACCGCTTTGCAACTCTATCGGCATAATCAAGCGCAGATTCCATGCCTTTTTGACTAATTTTCGGAAAAGTTCTATCGCTTCCTGTCTCAAGGGGAAAACCCTCCAAAGCCCACCCCATTGTTCCATTTCTCAACGCCACTACTTGATTTGGTACACCGGCGTTGATTAGGGACTGGGCCCCAATAATACTTCTTGTTCGGCCAGCACAATTGACAATTATTTTTTGCTTTTCATCATCAACTAAATCAAACGCCCTATATACTAATTCAGCACCCGGACAATCAATGCCAGTTGGAATATTCATTCGATTATATTCGTTGAAGGGTCGGCTATCTAAAACAACGATATTTTCACCATTATCCATTGCCTTTTTTAATTCCGCAGCTGAAATATTGGGTGTCCCAGACTCTATCTCTATAAATTCGCCAAATGCTTTAGAAGGAACGTTTACCCCTCTAAAAATAACATTTCCAGCCGCCGCCCAACTAGGCACCCCTCCCGATAAAATTGATATATCAGAATAACCCCATGCTCTGAGCTTAACCGCCGCCTTTCTCGCTAAACCATCTCCTCCATCGCATAATGCCATTCTTACCGATTTTCTGGGGATTAAACTTAGAATATCTAGTTCTAGGCGGCTCATGGGGAGACAAATAGCAAAAAGTAAATGGCCATCTGCGCCGAAGACCCCTTCTTCTCTTACATCAACCAGCGCAAGTTCATGGTCATCTAGTAACCAACTGCGAAGCTCTTTAGGTGATATTTCCTTAGTCATATGCCAATTTTATAAAGTAAAAAGTTACAATCACCCTTTATTCTATGTAAACTAAGTGCAAGCGACAACTGTCGGGGCTTTATTGCATACTGACCGCGTGTCATATTACCCACATGTCAAAAAATGAGACCTCGACAGTTAGGATATTTGACCGTCGAACCATCGAACTACGGCGAAAAAGGGCTACCACCAAATTTTCTGCACATGATTTTATGTTTAAGGAAGTAGCTGAACGATTAATTCAACGAATCACCGATGTAAAAAGAAAATTTGGTCTCACCATAGATTTAGGAGCTAGGACGAAGCATCTAAAACAAATGTTATCGAAAGAAGAATCTATTAATAATATAATTTCATTTGGACTAATTCGCGATCTAAAAGATTGCGATTTAATTGGCAACGAGGAAGTTATGCCTTTTAAAGTTGCTAGTGCCGATTTACTTGTTAGTAACTTAGTTTTCCATTGGACCAACGACCTCGTCGGTACATTAATACAATGCCGACAAATTCTTAAACCCGATGGCTTATTCTTAGCAGCATTATTCGGGGGAAACACCCTAACAGAACTAAGACAGGTTATGGTCGAAGTTGAAAACGAGATTTCAGGAGGTGTTTGGCCTAGAATATCTCCGCTTATCCAATTGCCAGATGCGGCAGCACTTTTACAACGATCAGGATATAACCTGCCTGTAGCAGATACAGATACCATTACCGTTACCTACTCAGACGCATTTTCTTTAATGCGCGACCTACGGGGCATGGGAGAAACAAACGCTACATTAGCGCGTAAGCGACACTTTTCTAAAAGAAGTATATTTTCTCAAGTAGCAAAACGGTATCATATGCTTTTCGCGGATAGTAAAGGCAGAATACCCGCTACTTTTCAGATTATATATTTAACTGGTTGGGCTCCAGATGAGGCACAACCACTACCCTTAAAACCTGGCACTGCCACACAACGATTAGCAGATGCATTGGATAGCACAGAGCAATCAGCTGGAGACACTGCCAAACCAAAAATATAAGTATATTTAACGCGTCTTCTCAAGTTTGACAGTCTCCAAATTACTATCCCTTTTTTCAGGAACAGACCAAGCTAAGACTGCAGCCAAGAGTGCAAAGGCAAGGGCCATAATCCAAGTCCAGTCGTAGGTTTGAAAAAAGTCAAACATAGTTCCGCCAACAAGCGCCCCAAGGGCACCACCAATTGAATGACCAAGAAACAAAATACCCATATTGAAACCCATAGTGCTGACGCCTAAATGACTTGCAATAAGTCCTGCTGTTGGCGGCACAGTGGCAAAGTCGAGAGTGCCAAATATAATTGCGAAAAGAAACAGTATGGCGTAATTATCGGTGATAAAAAACAACATTATAAAGGATAGCGCCCGCAGGAAATAAACCGTACCTAATAATCCCGGGCGACTGAGTCTGTCGGTTAAAAATCCTGACAAAACCATTCCAAACATATCAAAACCGGCAAGCACCCCTGTAGCTGCTGCTCCTGTTGTAATAGAAAATCCGCAAGAGGCCGCGTAAGGAATTAAATGTACTTTGACGACACCAGCTGTTGTAAAACCACATATAAAATAGGCTCCACCCAAAAGCCAGAAGACAGGATGACGTATTAAAAGGTTAAATTTTTCGAGAAAAGACTTGGAATTTTCCTCTGACTCTTTTTTCTCATCGCCACTTTTTCCCTCATTAGGTAAGAGGAAGAGAGAAAGTAGGCCCATTCCAATAATTAAAATACCAAATAAAGTTAATGTCGGGCGCCATCCAATCAAAGTAATTACCCAGGCTATTAGTGGAATAAACAGAAGTTGGCCTCCACCAACACCTGAAGTGCCAATTGAAGTTGCTAAGCCCCTATTTTCAATAAATTCACGCGTGATTGTAGCCGTTGCTACCGGCAAACTAATCATCCCGTAGCCGATGGCAGATAAAATGCAATAAATCCCGATAAAAACCCAGGCTGGGGATAACCAAATCGCGGCATTATCCATGAAAGCAGCAATAATTATACAGAAACCACTTAACATAGTGCCGCCAGAAACGAGATAACGGGCTCCAAATTTATCCAACAGATGGCCGGCATATGGAGCAACTCCTCCCATTATGATCATTATCAGCGCAGCACCAGAGGTTAAAAACGTTCTCGTCCAATCAAACTCCTTTTCCCAAACCGGAATCAGAACAGGCAACGACATCCGCGCAGCAAATGAAAAACTAACGGTGAAAAAAATTACCGCTACAATAAGCCAACCACGCGGGTTGGAACGAAAAATAGAAAATATCATTTAAAAATTTTACAATAAATCACGCAGCATGGCGACTATAGGCGTATCCGCGGGTAGCATCGGATA
>PBWY01000070.1 GCA_002727395.1 Rhodospirillales bacterium
CTAAACCAAGACCATGGCGGTCTCGCCTTTTAGAGGATCCAACCGCTGACTTTTCAGTCGTCCGACGCGCCCGCTTAAGCCAGGCATCAATATCCTCTATTGGTAAGGATTTATCTCGCTCGGTCATGCCTAGCCAAGCCTCTCGCGTCAATTGGTTTTTCGAATTCACCCTTCAAGGCGGTGGCACCTTAGGGTGGACCTTTTACCCTGTCAAGGCTCAAAAAAGGAAACCTAAGTCAATGATAAATAATGTTAAATTTTGGCCTTGTATTAAAAAAACTATGCATTTTCACGAAGCTGCTCTGCTGCTTGCAGATCAACGGAAACTAGTTGGGATACACCACGTTCGCTCATCGTAACACCAAACAATCTATCCATTCTAGCCATGGTCAACCGATGATGAGTGACGAGTAAGAATCTAGTATTTGTTTGGTCCGATATCTCTTGGATTAACTGACAAAACCTTTCCACATTTGCATCATCGAGAGGGGCATCGACCTCGTCAAGAACGCAAATTGGGGCAGGGTTAGTTAAAAACACAGCAAAAAGTAATGCTATAGCCGTTAAAGCTTGTTCACCACCTGATAGAAGAGATAGGGTCTGCATCTTTTTACCAGGCGGACTCGCCATTATTTCTAGTCCGGCTTCAAGTGGGTACTCCGCTTCTGTCAAAGATAGATATGCTTTGCCACCGCCAAATAAGCTAGTGAAGAGTTTGGTGAAATGATTGTTTACTTTTTTAAATGCATCTAAGAGGCGGGTGCGTCCCTCTCGGTTGAGGTTTGTTATTCCTTGACGAAGTCTTGAAATTGCTGAAACGAGGTCCTCACGCTCAGAAACCATCACTTGAATACGCTCATTTAATTCAGTTGCTTCCTGTTCCGCACGTAAATTGATGGCACCCATATTATCACGCTCACGTTTTAAGCGTTCTACTCTGGTCTCCACCTGGTCAAGTGTGGGAAGTTTTTCGTCATCTAGAACTCCTGCTTCTGATAAAGCATTATCTGGCTCGCACATAATGCGTTCTTTGGCTCGTTCAAAGATCACTTCCAAAGCCTGATCAATTTGTTCCTTTGAAGCTTCACACCTGACACGGTCTTCGCGTTTTTCGCCTAAATTGACCTCGACTTCTCTCAAAATTTTGCTGGCGACAGATAAATTCTGCTCGCCTTGAGACAAATTATTCGCTGCATTTGTTCGGGCATCCTCTGCTTCTTTAATTTTTTGCAGTAGTCCAGTTCGTTGGATGGAAATTTCTTTTGGTTTTAGTCTCAGATTTTCCATAACAGATTCTGTTGAATTCATTCTCCCCTCAAGGGCACTAAGCTGTTCTTCGGCATTAACTATTCGGCTTAGCCATGAATTTTTACTCTCTATCATGTCTTCTAGGCGCTGTTTTCTGGAAGCAGCCTCTCCAATTATACGATCATAGTTACTCTGCTTCTCGGATGCTAAACTGCGGGCCTCAATCAGTTTTTTGCGCAACTCATTAGATTTTGTACGCCGTTCTTCGATACTTTTAATATTTAGCAGCTCATCGTTAGCCCGTTGGATTGAAACGTTCACTTCATGAAGGTCAGCTAGTAATGCTTCAGAATTTTCCTTGGAAGAAATAATTTTTAATCTTGCCTCAGAAAGTGTACGGTTGCTAATAGCTTCTTTCTCGCGAGCTTCATGATACGCTCCCTCTGCTTCTCTCAGAGAATTCCTTCCAATCTTTTCGTTAGCAATAGCAACTTTGGATTCAGATGAGATTTTTTCAAATTCTTTTTTTGCTTGATTTAATATATCCTGAGATTCAATGATTTTGGATCTTAGATTTTTCAAACGATTTCGCTGGGTTAATCTGACAGCGGAGCTTTTACTGGTTCCCCCGACAATAGTGAATCCATCCCACCTCCATAAACCGCCTTTGGGGCTGACTAATCTTTGACCTTGAGATAGTTCTCCTGCTAATCGGTTTCCCTCCTCTTCATCTTCTACAATGCCGACCTGAGAGAGTCTGCGACTCAATTGGTTAGGTGCATCGATCACAGATGATAGAGGTCTCAAACCATTGGGCAGGGGTGGTAATGAAGAAAACGGGGTGAGAGTTTTCCAATGTATAGGAGCTTCTTGATTTAAGGGTGCATTTAAATCATCTCCCAATGCAGCCGATAAGGCTAGCTCATAGCCACTATCTACATTCAGAGAATCTATCAAAGGGGGCCACAATAATGGGTCGCCAATTGTCAGCAAATCCTTAAGAGCGTCCTCTTCAGCTATCAACTTATTATAACTCGTCTCAGCGTCTTGAACCTGCCTGCGTATAACACTCTCTGCTTTTAAAGAATCGATACGAATCTGTTCACATTTGTCCAGTGTTGAAATTGCTAAATCTAATTCTTTTCGCAGATTGTCTATTTTATACGCCAATGCGGTGTCGGTGGAATTATCCTTTATAAATTTCTCTGCGTTTTGGCGTTCTACTAGGAATTCCTCAAGCCGTTGATTCATCTTAGCCTGACGAGTTTTTGCTTCATTAATTTGTCGATTTAGAAACGTTTGTCGCGATTCATCCTCTGTAATCTTCCGCAAATAATCATTAGCAAATTGTTCAAGTTTTCGCACCTCTATATTTACGGTATTGAGGTATTGATTTGCGGTTTCGATGTTTTGTTCTTGATTATTCTTATGCTCTTCAATCGCACCAATTTCATTATTAAGACGCACGACTGCTGTTTCGGCTTCTTTTTTAAGGTTGATCTCACGGTCTTGGTCATCTGAAATTTGCGCGATGCGCTTTACAAGTTCCTCACGCTCTTCCTCTATGCGTGATTCTTCTCTCTCAAGTTGGGTGCGTGCGATGATCAGCCGTTGTAGAGCCGCGGCTTCTGCTGCCTCCTTTTCTCGAAGAGACGGAACCTCGTTTGCAGCCTTTTCGCGGGCTGAAGTAGCTTTAGCGACTTCCATCGTGAGTTTTTGAACAGATTCTTCAGATTTAGATAACTTTTGGATGGCGATTTTTTTTTCTGAAATTGTCTTCATCCACTGATGATGAATTGCTATGGCTTCAGCACGGCGGATGTGATCACCTAAATTTTTATAGCGTTTAGCTTGCCTTGCTTGCTTGTTAAGAGTTTTAAGTTGTTCTTCCAGTGCAGCTAAAACGTCATCTAACCTTTCGAGGTTTGTTTCGGCTGAACGCAAACGTAGCTCAGCTTCGTGTCTTCTAGAATGTAAACCGGTGATGCCTGCAGCCTCTTCTAAAAGGTTGCGTCGATCTGTCGGTTTAGAAGCGATGAGTGCCCCTATGCGCCCTTGGCTAACTAGTGCGGTAGACCTGGCTCCGGATGCGGCATCAGCAAAAAGGGTTTGTACGTCTTTAGCACGAACGTCTGTGCCATTCACGCGATAGTTTGACCCGTCACCTCGTCCTATCCGACGATTTACTTCAATCTCATCAGTTATATTATATTGGGCGGGCGCATTTCTGTCGGCGTTATCCATATATAAGGTAACTTCAGCGATATTACGAGCAGGGCGGCGATCAGTACCTCCAAAAATTACATCTTCCATTCCTCCTCCGCGCATATTTTTAGGAGATGTCTCTCCCATTACCCAACGGAGTGCTTCAACAAGGTTTGATTTCCCGCAGCCATTTGGTCCAACCACGCCTGTAAGTCCAGGTTCAATCCATAGTTCAGTGGAGTCGACAAAAGACTTAAACCCGGTAAGTTTTAGTTTGGTAAATTGCACGTCCACATAATTCCTTGACTGTTAATATTTGATCACAGCTATCTTAGTAGTGGGGTGATTACTGCTTTGAATTGTTTCGGAGATAATCCGCCGCTAAATCGCCGCCCATTGATAATGATGGTTGGTGTCGAATTTATTTCAAATAACTTATTCCCATCCAAACGTTGTTTTAGAATTGTATCTGCTATTGATTTGTTTTTGAGGCATCCATCAAAGTCTTTTTGTGTTAAGCCACCGAGCCGTGCGATCCGGGCTAAAGCCGACAAGGGTTGCGGGTCGTTTGTCCAGTTTGCTTGTTTAGAAAATAATATGTTGATAAAAGCAAAATATTTATTGCGCCCAGCACAACGCGCTAACATTGAACCCGATAGCGCAAGCTGGTCTAAGGGAAAGTCGCGATAGACATATTTGATCTTTCCGGTTTCGATAAAATCTCTTTTTATCAAGGGAAAAGTAGTCTTGTGAAATTCCGCACAGTGGGGGCAAGTCAAAGATGAATATTCAATGACAGTTATGGGTGCATCGTTTTTTCCAAGAGCAAAATCACCTTTTTCAATATCAAAATTTTTGAATATCGCATCAGGCCTTGGCACATTAATTTTCTCTGGGACAAACTCGGCTTTTGTAGGCTGAGATGAGAGACTTTTGGGATTGCTATCGTTGCCTATAATACTCTTTACTGAAATTATGGCACCAATTGCTACCATACCACCCACAACATAAACCCATATATTCGGCATATTTCCCTCCTGAACACAATATATAGCGTAAACTGGGGTTGTTGGTCTAGCTTTGCGTGTAAGCACGTTAACTAAATTTTATGGAAACTACTTTTGTAACTTTTGTTTACGAATATCGGCATTTAGCGCGATCCCCAGCATGTTAAGTGCATCGCGTAAATTTCGATCGGAAATTATTTTAGTTCTTGATTCGATTTCTTTTAAGTTTTTGTCCGGAATATTTTGATCTTTGGATATTTCAAGTTTTGAAGATAAATCCCGGGATGCAAGTTGCGTTATTGAGATTTTTTCTATTGCATCATATCCAAAGTAACTATTAATTCGTTGAAGAATTACTGGCTCGTCATGCAGAAGTTGTAGGGCCGCGGGCCCGGACGCTGAAACATACAAAGTTCCACCTTGTCTTTTTCCATTTTTAAAAAGTATGTGTTTTGGTGTAGTGTCTAAGGCTAATTTATTCCCTATAATTTCTGGCCAGCAAGTAAGGATCTCTGGGTGCAAAAAGCCCCTATGATTGCTGAATTTTTTGCTAATTTGTGGTATTAGCTCGGAGATAGCCTGAGGACCTCGAGATGTTCTCTTGCCTAACTGTCTGTCCCTTTGCCTCTTTATAACCATTAGATGTCCGTCAGCATTAATAATTAAATATTGGCTAAATGGAATAATTTAGCTTTTAATAAGATAGTTATTTGTTCAGATATGAACAAGCAGGGAAGAGATTTGTATTGAACAAAAACAACGATATATTAGCCAAAATGCGCAAAGATCTTCTTTCTTGGTATGATCTAAATGGCAGGACGCTTCCGTGGCGAGCGGCTAAAGGACAAAAAATACAACCCTATCATGTTTTGCTCAGTGAAATCATGTTGCAGCAAACAACGGTCGCCACAGTCGGGCCATATTTTGAGAAATTCGTTCAAAGGTGGCCTAGTTTAAGTGATTTGGCGTGCGCTCATTTAGATGAAATACTCCATGGTTGGCAGGGCTTGGGGTATTATGCGCGTGCACGTAACCTGCATCTCTGTGCAAAAATGATTTCAGAAGAATTAGGTGGTAAATTTCCTGAGAAAGAAGATGATTTAAAAAAACTACCGGGCATTGGAATTTATACAGCTGCTGCAATTTCGGCCATCGCATTTGGTAACCCTGCAAATGTAGTTGATGGTAACGTAGAGCGTGTCATTGCTCGCATTCATGCGCTTAAGCAACCTTTAAAATTCATTAAGAGTCAAATTAGGGATTTGTCTGCAAAAATTTCTCCTACCTCTAGGAAGGAACGACCGGGAGATTTTGCTCAAGCAGTAATGGACTTAGGCGCTACAATTTGCACCCCAAGAAAACCGAATTGTAGAATTTGTCCTTGGCGTTGCCAGTGCAAGGCGTTCCAAAATGATCTACAAGAATTAATACCAGCACGACAGGATAAGAAATCAAAACCTAAAAGATATGGAATTGTATTTTGGGTGAA